>NZ_JBFTML010000006.1:0-119138 GCF_056396925.1 Pseudomonas sp. 05N433
GGTTGGCTTCGCTTCAACCTACATGCGATGTGTTCGACTGCGTCGAACGGCGCTGCGCGCCAATCCCCAGATGAACACCTCCACTCAGCCTCCCGAAGGGGCGGGTGAATCAAGATCAAAAGCGGCAGGCGAGCTAACGCTCGGCCTGTAGTTTGGCGGGTGTACGCCGCTCCATCGTAGGGGGGAGCGGTGCGGCGATCCGACTTGCCCGCGAAGGCGGCCTGACAGCCGATCAGTCCATGGCGGGTGCAATCTTTTGACGTTGGTTTTCAAGATCAAAAGATCGCAGCTTGCGGCAGCTCGCTTGTCTCAGAATCGTTTGAAACTGAGTCAAATGATCGGAATATTGTATTCAGAACTCAGTTTCGTGAGTTTTTGAGACAGCATTCGTGGAGGCGAGCTTGATAGTCGATGATCAACCGCGTGCTCGATAATCTAGATCCGCAGACGTAGCACAAATGAAAAGCCCGCTGCCCCCTTAAAAGGTCAGCGGGCTTTTTGTTGAGTCTGATTATTCCCAACCCATGGAAACGATCAGGTGACGGCTCAGAACAATATCTTCGCCACATCCGCGAAGCGCTTGGCAAAGTGCACGGTAATCCCTTCTTTCAGGTATTCCGGCAACTCTTCGAAATTACCCCGATTAGGCTCCGGCAAAATCAGTTCATTGATCTTCTGCCGACGCGCTGCGATGACTTTTTCGCGCACGCCGCCAATCGGCAGTACATGCCCGGTCAGCGTTAGTTCACCGGTCATGGCTACGCCTTTTTTCGGTGGCTGGTTACGGGCGAGCGAAAGCAGGGCACTGGCCATGGTCACGCCGGCGCTCGGGCCGTCTTTCGGCGTTGCGCCTTCCGGTACGTGGAGGTGGACGAAGGCTTCATCGAAGAATGTCGGGTCACCACCGAATTGCTTCAGATGGGAGCTGACGTAGCTGTAGGCGATTTCCGCCGACTCTTTCATCACGTCCCCCAGTTGCCCGGTAAGTTTGAAGCCTCGGTTGAGGGTGTGGATGCGCGTGGCTTCGATCGGCAGGGTCGCGCCGCCCATGCTGGTCCAGGCCAGCCCGGTGATCACGCCGACGCCGGACAGCACTTGCTCGTTGCGGAACACCGGGCGGCCGAGTGAGGCTTCCAGGTCTTTGGGGCCGAGTTTGATGACGGCTTTCGGTTCATCGAGCAGTTTCATCACCGCTTTGCGCACCAGTTTGCCGAGGTTTTTCTCCAGCTGACGGACTCCGGCCTCACGGGCATAGCCGTCGATCAAGGCCCTCAATGCAGTGTCGCTAATGCTCAAGTTGCCTTTGGATACGCCGGCCTTTTCCAGCTGTTTCGGCCACAGGTGACGCTTGGCGATGGCAACTTTTTCTTCGGTGATGTAACCCGACAGGCGAATCACTTCCATCCGGTCCAGCAACGGGCTGGGGATCGAGTCCAGGGTGTTGGCGGTGCAGACGAATAGCACTTTCGACAGGTCCAGGCGCAAGTCCAGGTAATGGTCGAGGAATTCGACGTTCTGTTCCGGGTCGAGGGTTTCCAGCAGCGCCGAGGCCGGGTCGCCCTGGTAGCTCTGGCCCATCTTGTCGATCTCGTCGAGCATGATCACCGGGTTCATCACTTCGACGTCTTTCAACGCCTGGACGAGTTTGCCCGGTTGTGCGCCGATGTAGGTGCGGCGATGGCCCTTGATCTCGGCTTCGTCACGCATGCCGCCAACGCTGAAGCGGTAGAACGGTCGACCGAGGGATTCGGCGATGGATTTACCAACGCTGGTCTTGCCCACGCCCGGCGGGCCCACCAGCAACACGATGGAGCCGCTGATCTCGCCTTTATAGGCACCGACTGCGAGGAACTCGAGGATGCGGTCCTTGATGTCGTCGAGGCCGGYGTGGTGTTTGTCCAGCACCTTGCGCGCATGCTTGAGGTCGAGTTTGTCCTCGCCATACACGCCCCACGGCACCGAAGTCGCCCAATCGAGGTAGTTGCGGGTCACCGCGTATTCCGGCGATCCGGTTTCGAGGATCGACAGTTTGTTCATTTCCTCAACGATGCGTTTCTGYGCCTGGGGCGACAACACCTTGCCCGTCAGGCGTTGCTCGAACTGTTCGATGTCGGCGCTGCGATCGTCCTTGGTCAGCCCCAGCTCTTGCTGGATGACCTTGAGTTGTTCCTTGAGGAAGAACTCGCGCTGATGTTCGCCAATCTTGCGATTAACTTCAGCGGAAATCTCTTTCTGCAAGCGCGCGACTTCGACTTCCTTGCGCAGCATCGGCAGGACTTTTTCCATGCGCTTGAGCATCGGCACGCAGTCGAGCACTTCTTGCAACTCGCTGCCCGTGGCCGAGGTCAGGGCGGCGGCGAAGTCGGTCAGGGGCGACGGATCGTTGGGGCTGAAGCGGTTGAGGTAGTTTTTCAACTCTTCGCTGTACAGCGGGTTCAGCGGCAGCAGCTCCTTGATCGCATTGATCAGCGCCATGCCGTAGGCCTTGACCTCGTCGGTCGGCTCGGTGGGCTGGTGCGGGTATTCGACTTCCACCAGGTACGGTGGGCGATGGTGCTTGAGCCAGGTTTTGATGCGCACCCGGGTCAGGCCCTGGGCGACGAATTGCAGTTTGCCGTTTTCGCGGCTGGCATGATGGACTTTGACCAGCGTGCCGTATTCCGGCAGGGCTTTGGTATCGAAATGGCGCGGGTTGTCCTGGGGGGCGTCCATGAAGAACAGGGCCAGGGAATGGTGGTCGGACTGGCTCACCAGTTCGAGAGTCTCGGCCCACGGCTCTTCGTTGACGATCACCGGCAGCACTTGCGCCGGGAAGAAAGGCCGGTTGTGGATCGGGATGATGTAGACCTTGTCCGGCAGGTTCTGGCCAGGCAGGGTGAGGCCTTTGCCGGTTGAAGGGTGTTCGTTTTTGTCTGTTTCGGCGTATTCGCTCGGGTCTTCAGGGAATTCTTGCTGGTCGGTCATGGGGCACCTGCGCAATAGGGTATGGATCTTAGATGGGGCAGGTGGGGGGTGGTTTCAATGGCCCTGGCTATTTCAGAGTGTGTGTTCAGGGTTTTGACAGGTGCGGGTGGATCAAGGTCAAAAGCCAGATCAAAAGATGCACGCCGCCCTACAGGGATTTTGGGGATGGCGGGGATTGCAGCGCCCACAAAAAAAGGCGACGCCCCTCACAGGGCGTCGCCTTTGTTTTAACTGCCGCTACCGCTTATTCCGACAGTTTGTACGCAATCACATAGTCACCTTGCTTGGTGCCCAACGAGCCGTGACCACCCGCAACAACGAGCACGTATTGCTTGCCGTCCTTGCCGGTGTAGGTCATCGGTGTGGTTTGCGCGCCGGCTGGCAGGCGGCCTTCCCACAGCTGCTTGCCGTTTTTCACGTCGTAGGCGCGCAGGTACTGGTCGAGGGTGCCGCTCAGGAAGGCAACGCCACCGGCAGTGGTGAAGGTCCCGCCCAGGCTCGGTACGCCCATGCTCAGAGGGATCGGAACCGGCGAGCTGTCGCGCACGGTGCCGTTCTTGTGCTTCCAGATGGTTTTGTGGGTGGTCAGGTCGACCGCCGCCACGTAACCCCACGCCGGTGCCTGGCACGGCAGGCCCATTGGCGACAGCAGGGCTTCGAGGATCACGCCGTATGGCGCGCCTTTGTTGGGCTGTACGCCTTGGGTTTCGCTGACGCGAGGGCCTTGTTTGGCGATTTCGGCGGCCGGGATCAGTTTCGATTTGAACGCCATGTAGCTCGGGTTCACGAAAGCAATCTGACGCACCGGGTCAACCGACATGCCGCCCCAGTCGAACACGCCGAAGTTACCCGGATAAACGATCGAGCCTTGCAGCGACGGCGGCGTGAACATGCCATCGTAACGCAGGGATTTGAAGTCGATCCGGCACAGCATCTGATCGAACGGGGTCACACCCCACATGTCGCGTTCCTTGAGGGTCGGCGGCACGAAGTTCAGGTCGGACATCGGTTGGGTCGGCGAAGTGTGGTCGCCTTCCACCGCGCCTTGCGGTACCGGGATTTCATTGATCGGCACGATCGGTTGGCCGTTGCTGCGGTCCAGCACGTAGATGCTGCCTTGCTTGGTGGACGCGAGCACCGCCGGTTTCACACCGTCTGCGGTTTTCAGGTCCATCAGGGTTGGCTGGCCACCGACGTCCATGTCCCACAGGTCATGGTGAGTGAACTGGAAGTGCCAGCGCACTTTGCCGGTGGCGATGTCCAGCGCGGTCAGGCCGGCGGAGTGCAGTTCCGATTCAGGGGTACGCGCGCCACCGAACTGATCCGGGGTCTGGTTGCCCATCGGCAGGTAGAGCATGCCGAGTTTTTCGTCGACGGCGAACATGGACCACATGTTCGGTGAGTTGCGGGTGTAGACCTTGCCTTCGGCAATCGGCGTGGTGTCGTCCGGATTGCCGCTGTCCCAGTTCCACACCAGTTTGCCGGTGTGCACGTCGAACGCGCGGATGACGCCGCTTGGCTCGTCGGTGGAAACGTTGTCGGTGACGTGGCCGCCAATCACCACCAGGTCTTTGGTGACCGCCGGTGGCGAAGTGGAGTAGTAACCACCAGGGGTGAAGCTGCCGATGTTGGCGGTCAGGTCGACCTGGCCACCGTTACCGAAGTCTTCGCACATCTTGCCGGTGTCGGCGTTCAGGGCGATCAGGCGGGTGTCGGCGGTCGGCAGGAAGATCCGGCGCGGGCAGACGCTGGTCACTGGCGCGTTGGCAGTGCCGGTCGGGCTCTGCTCGGACGCGTAGGCGGCATCATCGTGATAGGTCACGCCACGGCAGGTCATGTGCGCCCAACCCTTGAAGTTCGCCGCGTTCTGCGTGGAGAGCTTCGGATCGAAACGCCAGATTTCCTTGCCGGTGTCCGGGTCCAGTGCGATTACCTGGCTGTGCGGCGTGCAGACATAGAGCATGCCGTTGGCTTTGAGCGGGGTGTTTTCGGCGGTGGTTTCGCCCGGGTCGTTCGGGCCAGGCAGGTCACCGGTGCGGAACGTCCAGGCGGGAACCAGTTTGCTGACGTTCTGCGGGGTGATTTGCGCCAGTGGCGAGTAGCGATCGCCATGGGCACTGCGGCCGTAGGAGTTCCAGTCGCCATCCGGCATGGCCGGGGCGGTGTTGCTCATGCCAGGCACAGCGTCACGGTCCAGTTGGCCTTTGATTTCACCAGGGTTGGTGAACAGGCTGGCCAGCGCGGCGATACCGGCGATGACCACGGCAGCACTCAGCACACCGGTGCCGACCGGGTTGAAGTCGCCGCGACGCAACGGGCGACGAAACCATGGCAGCAGCATGACGATGCCGAGGGTAAAGAGCAGCGCCAGACGCGGCACCAGTTGCCACCAGTCCAGACCGACTTCCCACAGTGCCCAGACGGTACTGGCGAACAGCACCATAGCGTACACGCTCAGCGCCGCATAACGGTCGGCCAGCAGCAGCCCACCGGCTACCATCAGGCCGATACCGGCCAGCAGGTAATACAGCGAGCCGCCGAGCATGCTCAGCTTGATCCCCCCGGCCAGCAAGGCCAGGCCCATTAGTAGAAGCAGAATGCCGAGCAGGGTCGGCAATAAACGGCTTCGACTCAAAGCACCATCAGTGCTCATAGTGTGGTTCTCCGTGACGTTTTAAGTAGTGCCGCGCAAGTTCACTGTAGATGACGATCTGGCGCGGGCATGGTTCATCGAAAAAGTGTTTGGTTGATGCGGTCCTGATGGGAGCAGGCTTGCCAGTTCCCACAGGTTTTATGCGTTTGATCAGAACGATGACTGGATCTTGATCCCGCCAATCAGCGCGTCGTCGACCTTGTCCACGCCACCGGGGTGGCGGATGTATTGCAGGTTCGGGCGCACGGTCAGCCAGTTGGTGACGTGCACGCCGTAATAGAGCTCGCTGCTGTATTCGGTGTCTTGCGGGGGCAGGAACGACGGATCGTCGAAGTCGAAGGCGGCGCGGGCCTGGTTGGTGGCCTCGGCGTTCTTGCGGTAGGCCGGGTTGACGTGGACACGGGCCAGCGCGAAGCCGATATCGTCTTTGGCGCGGGCATCGAACAGGCCTTTGTAGACGACACCGGCCTGGACATAGTTGTCGATGGCGTTGGTCTTCTTGTCGTGCATCGTGGCGTTGGCGAACACACTCAGGCCGCGTGAATTGTCGCTGGCGCGGCTGGTCAGTTGCTGCTGAATACCGAGCCATACGCCATGTTTGCTCGATGCACTGCGGTAAGCCTCGCCGCTCAGGGCGGCCGGCTGGCCATTGCCGTCCTTATAAACGTCGCTGGCCTTGGCGCTGCTGTAGTAGTAACCGGCGCGGTATTCACCCGGCAGGCCATTGAGCTTCGGGGTCCAGACCAGTTCTACCGGCAGGATTGCGCCCTGAGTGCCGCTGCCGCTGAGCTTGAAACCGTTGCCGCGATCCAGATTGGACGGGTTTTGCTCGTAAGCCCCGACTTGTGCGTAAAGCTCGGGCGTCAGGTGATATTTGACGCGCATGGCCCACTGGCTGACGGGCCAGTTGTACCAGATGCCACCGACCCAGTTACCGACCTGGGAGCCGCAGAACGCCAGGTTCTGGAAGTCGCAGGGGAAGCTGTTGAAGTCTTCACCCTCGCCGAAGCGGCCGACCTTGATGTCGAGCTTCTGGTCGAAGAATTTCTGCTGATACCACATCTGCGTCAGACGCCAGGTCTGGCCACGGCCCCAGACTTCTTGCGCCGAGGTGAAACCGCCGACACGCGGGTCGTTGATCCGGTCGTTGCTGATGTTGTTGCCATTGCGTTCGGTGATGGTCAGCTGAAATTCAGCGTCGTCCCAACCCAGAATCTTCTGCAAGTCCAGGTGAGTGCCCAAGGCAAACTGATCGCTGTAGCGCGCGGTACGGTCATGGTCGTAGCCGCCGTGCAAATTGCTGCCCATTTCACCGGTGTAATCGACTTTGAAGTCGTAGCCTTTTTCCGAAAGTTCGGTGCGAGTGCCGTTCCAGTCACCCAGCATCCATGACGAGTCGCTATCGAAGGCTGGCGCGGCCTGGGTGCAAGTGGCGAGGCCCAGCGCGGTGAACCCGCTGATCAGCTTCAGGGCTTTTCGGCTGGACACAGCGGGTGAGACAGCGCTGTCTCGCGGAGTTTGAAAATCAGGCATAGAGAAGGAATTCTTGATCTTTTTCTAAAGGGGATGCGCTGAACGCAGCAGGAATGCAGCAGGGGAGAAGCGTTTCAGCTGGACGGGCGTAAGGATAATGTTCTGTAACACATTGAGAAAGGGCTTTTACTGACATGGATCATTTCGGATTTGGTAACAGTCGGYTGCGACCGGTCGCCGCGGTGCCAGGTGGCGCAAAAAAAAGGCGGACTGAATAGTCCGCCTCGCTATGTTTCAGGGCCGTTAATTCAACAGATAGACCGGGAAGCATTCACACAAATGCATCACCCGTCGACGGACATTGTCCAGCAGTGCCGCATTGGTCGGTTGCTCAAGCAGGTCGGCAATCAGGTTGGCCACTTCGGCGCATTCGGCTTCACCGAAGCCCCGCGTGGTCAGGGCGGGTGTGCCAATGCGGATGCCGCTGGTGATCGCAGGTTTTTGCGGATCGTCGGGGATCGCGTTCTTGTTCAAGGTGATGTGGGCGCTCTCGAGCAACGCCTCGGCATCTTTTCCGGTGATGTTCTTCGCGCGCAGATCGAGCAGGAACATGTGGCAGTCGGTGCCCCCTGACACCACCCGCAGGCCGCGTCGAGTAAGGATATTCGCCATGGTCCTGGCGTTGTCGATGACGCGTTGCTGATAGTGCTTGAACTCATCCCCGAGGGCTTCGTTGAACGCTACGGCCTTGGCGGCGATGACGTGCATCAGAGGTCCACCCTGATAGACCGGGAATATCGTCTTGTCGAGCAACGCCGCATGTTCGCGTTTGGCCAGGATCAGACCGCCCCGTGGGCCGCGCAGCGTTTTATGAGTGGTCGAGGTGACGAAGTCGGCAATGCCGACCGGCGAGGGGTACAGGCCGGCTGCGATGAGTCCGGCGTAGTGCGCCATGTCGACCATCAGGTACGCCCCGATTTCATCGCAGATGTTGCGAAAACACTGGAAGTCGATGGTCCTTGAATACGCCGAGGCACCGGCAATGATCATTTTCGGCCGGTGTTCCCGGGCCAGGGCTTCCATCTCGGCGTAGTCGAGGGTTTCGCTGTGTTTTTCCAGGCCGTAAGAATAGGCGGTGTAGAACTTGCCGGAGAAGTTTACCGAGGCGCCATGGGTCAAGTGGCCGCCATCGGCCAGGGACATTCCCAGAATCGTGTCGCCAGGGTTGAGCACAGCGAGAAACACGGCCTGGTTGGCCTGGGAGCCGGAGTGCGGCTGGACGTTGGCATRTTCGCTACCAAACAGTTTGCAGGCACGTTCGATGGCGAGGCTTTCAATCTCGTCGACCACTTTACAGCCACCGTAATAGCGCTTGCCTGGGTAGCCTTCGGCGTACTTGTTGGTCAGCACCGAACCTTGGGCTTCCAGCACTTCTTCGCTGACGTAGTTTTCCGAGGCGATCAACTCCAGGTGGGTTTCCTGGCGGTTGCGTTCGCGGCCGATCAGGCGAGCGAGGGTGGGGTCTAGATTCTGCAGGCTCATGGAGGGCATTCCTTTAAATAAGTGCCTCAGCCAAGGGGCTGGCGCGTGATACGGCAGCACCCGTGACTGGGATTTGCTGGTGTCGGAAAGAAAAATGGACGTGTCTTTCAGACCCTGCCCGTGAAGTCGTAACGAGCGGTCATGGTCGGCTGCCCTCGACGACGGTGCCGGCTTTGCTTTCCCGGGTGTAGGTCAGTACGAAATGTGCCACGAGCCCGAAGATCAGCCCCCAGAATGCAGCGGCCAGCCCCAGGAAACTCATGCCCGAGGCGGTGACCAGGAAGGTGATCAGCGCCGCTTCGCGTTGTTTCTCGTCAGCCATGGCTCCGGTCAGCCCGGCGCTGATCGCCCCGAACAGGGCCAGGCCGGCGAGGGAGGCGATCAGCTCTTTGGGCAAGGCAGAAAACACCGAAGCGAGGGTCGCGCCGAAGATGCCCATCAGAATGTAGAACACCCCGCAGGCGATCCCGGCGATGTAGCGCTTGTCGCGATCTTCATGGGCTTCGCGGCCGGTGCAGATAGCGGCGGTGATGGCTGCCAGGTTTAAGCCATGGGAGCCGAATGGCGCCATCAAAATCGAGCCGATGGCTGTGACCGAAATGATCGAGCGCGCGGGGGTGTTGTAGCCCGAGGTGCGCAACACCGCCATGCCCGGCACGTACTGCCCGGTCAGGGTGACGAGGGCCAGCGGCAGGCCGATATTGATGATCGCGTGCCAGCTCCACTGCGGGGCAATGAAGATCGGGTGAGCGACATCGACGGTGATCGAACCTGTGTTGAGTCCACCGAACGAGGCGGCCACGGCGCAGCCGACAATCAATACCGACAGGATGGCGTRGCGCGGTGAAAAGCGTTTGAAGATCAGGTACGCCGCGATCATTGACAGCACCATGCTCGGCTGCAGCTTGATCGAGGTGAACAGTTCAGCGCCGAAACGAAACAGGATGCCGGCGAGCATGGCGGCGGCGATGGCTTTGGGCAGGCGATTCATCAGTTTGTCGAACGCACCGGACAAGCCGACCACCGCGATAATCACCGAAGCCACCACATAGGCGCCGATGGCCTCGGGCAGGGAGACCGTGGGCAGCATCGACACCAGCAACGCCGCACCCGGTGTCGACCATGCCGTAATCACCGGAATCCTCAAACGCCAGCTCAACAACAGACCGGTAATGCCGCTGCCGATGGATATGGCCCAGATCCAGGACGACACTTGATCGTTGGGCAGGTGCGCTTCCCGGGCCGCCTGAAACACGATGATCAGCGGGCCGGCATACGAAATGATCACGGCGATGAAGCCTGCAATGACCGCTGACAGGGATAGATCCTTTCTGAGAGTGTCCATGATGTCTCGACTTGGCGTGGCGGGCACGCGGTGATTCAGAATTGAGATTGAGTCGATTGCTTCGATTCGAGATGAGTGTATTTGAATGAATTGAGTTGATTCAATAGGTGGGTGAGTTGTTACGAGATGCTTTTTGGTTATCAAGGTGTATTTGTCAGGTTTTTTTTAAATAACTAATTGATTTGTAAATATATTTATTGGTTTGAAAATATTTTGCGTGAAAGATGCTTTTCGATTCGTTCGCCGAATCAATCGACTCAATTTATTGATTGAGTCCATTTATTAGTTGCCTGACCACCCTGTGATATGCTCGGATATTCATCATTTCTACGATGGTAGCGGTCATTCATGTGGGTTCCTCAGCTAAGCGAATTCAACCAGCCGATGTATTTGTCGATTGCCGATGCGTTGGCGCGCGATATCAGCAACGGCGTGTTGAACGAAGGTGATCGTCTGCCGACCCTGCGGGAGCTGGCCACCACGCTGAATGTCACGCCCGGTACCATCAGCCGTGCCTATAGCGAAGCCCATCGGCGGCGTCTGGTGCAGGGGGAAGTAGGGCGCGGCACTTATGTGCTCAACCAGAAACAGTTGGAACTGCCGGCCAGCAACAGTGCCGTTTCGCTGAATCTTGGGCAGTCTGAGTTACTGGACCTTTCGATCATCAAGCCTTACAGCGAAACCCTGGAATACTGGTTGCGCGGAGCCTTGGTGGGCATGGCCAAAAGCACGGATTTTGCCGATGCCCTCGATTACGCACCCGATGGCGGTCATCCGGCTCATCGCGAGGCGGGCGCGCAATGGCTGCGCCATTCGTTGCCCGATGCACAATGGCAGCAAGTGGTGATCACCGCCGGCGCACAGCATGGTTTGATGGTCGCGATGAGTGCGTTGACCAACGCCGGTGATCTGGTGCTCTGCGAGGAGCTCTGCTACCCCGGCATCATTTCCCTTGCCCACGGACTCGAACGACGCCTGCGTGGCGTGCCAATGGACGATGAAGGGATCATTCCCGAAGCGCTGCGCGAACTGTGCCAGCGTGAGAAACCGGCGATGCTTGTCTGTGTGGCGACCTGTCAGAATCCGACGGCGGCGATCATGTCGCAAAAACGTCGGGCACAAATCGCGGCGTTGGCCGAGGAGTTCGACTTCATTATCCTGGACGATGACATCTACGGTTTTCTGGCCACCGACCCGTCGATCAAGCCGCTGTCGGCGTTTGCCCCGGATCGTTCGGTGTACCTGACCAGTCTGTCGAAGTCGGTCATGCCGGCCTTGCGGATTGGCTATCTCTATAGCCCGCCGAAACTGCTGTCGCGCCTGACCTCCATGGTGCGCAGCAGCGTCTGGATGCCGTCGCCATTGACCGCTCAGTTGGCCAGCAACGTGATCACCGAGGGGTTGGATAAAAAGCTGATACGCATTCAGCGCAACGAGGCCGCCGGGCGGCAGGCGATCGCTCAGGAAATCTTCGCCAATTTCGAGCTCAAGACCCAGCCGTATTCCTACCACGTCTGGTTGACGTTGCCCGAGCCCTGGACCAGCGACGAATTCACCATGCTGGCCCGTGCCAACGGTGTGCTGGTCCTCAGCGGTACCCAGTTCCAGGCCGAGCGTAACGGCATTACGCGCTGCGTGCGACTGGTGTTGATGTCGCCCACCAGCCAGGACGAATTGCGGTTTGCCCTGACCAAGCTGGCCAGCCTGATCGATTCGGACCCGCGTCGTTATTACTGAGCCGGGTGCTATCTCCTGACGTTTGTCCCTCGGATGATGGCCAACTCACCTACAGTTAATTCAGTCTCTGACGAATGCCTCTGTCCGGAGCCCTTCCACCGGACGAAAGCCTCCGTTAAGGTGCGCGGCTCCCCATCCTTTCATCGTTCGAAGGCCCGGCATGACCGAACACAACCCTGATCCCCTGCACGGCGTGACGCTGGAGCAAATCCTCAACGCCCTGGTTGCGCACTACGAGTGGTCGGGGCTGGCCGAGCGTATCGATATCCGCTGCTTCAAGAGCGACCCAAGCATCAAGTCGAGCCTGACCTTTTTGCGCAAAACTCCGTGGGCGCGGGAGAAGGTCGAGCGTCTGTACGTGAAACTGATGCGCACCAAGCGCCCGGTCTGAGCATGGTCATACCCTCGATCGCGAGGCGTCGTTGTGTGGCCGTGGCGGCGATTCTGGGCTGGGCAGGCTTGAGCATTCAGATGTACCTGATTCTCTATGCCCGCTGGAGTATCGCGGCCAGCCTGCTGGGCGGGCTGGTGAGTTTTTTCAGCTTTTTCACGGTGCTGACCAATACGCTGGTGGCGGTGGTGCTGACCTGTGAACTGACGTCTCGCGAGTCGGCGGCGCGACGCTGGTTTTTGCAGCCGTGGGTGAGCAGTGCCATTGCGGTGAGTATCGCGGTGGTCGGCGTGGCGTACAGCCTGTTGTTGCGCCATTTATGGCATCCCGAAGGCTGGCAATGGCTGGCCGATGAGCTGATGCATGACGTCATGCCGCTGCTGTTCCTGGTTTATTGGTGGTTCTGTGTACCCAAGGGGACGTTGCGGCTGCGGCACATTGCGTTGTGGGTAATCTATCCGCTGGTGTACTTCGGCTATACGTTGTGGCGCGGGCATCTGCTGGCGGTTTATCCCTACCCGTTCATTGATGTCGACAAGCTGGGTTATCCACAGGTGTTCGTGAATGCCGGAGGATTGTTGGCGGGGTTTGTGCTGATTTCACTGCTGGTGATCGGGTTGGATCGGTGGCGCACGGATCGCAAGTGAACACTGACTGTGGCGAGGGAGCTTTTGTGGCGAGGGGGCTTGCCCCCGTTCGGCTGCGAAGCAGTCGCAAAATCAGCAAATACGCTGTGCCGGTTAAAACTCCGTTGCAGGTTTTAGCGCCGCTGCGCGACGCAACGGGGGCAAGCCCCCTCGCCACAGAAAGCATGCACAGCGGTTATTCCTCGTCGCTGTCTTCCAGCCGCCAGTAACCGACAGCCTTCACAAACTGCTCGTCCAGCCCGTGCTCATCGAGCAATGCCCGGYGGATCTGCCGCGACACTTTGGTTTCGGTCGCCACCCACGCATACAGATTTCCAGCGGGCACTTTGATCTGTTGCACGGTGGTCAGCAGGTTATTTCTGCCGCCTTCACGCAGCACCCAGATCACATCGACCTGCGCGGCGCTTTCCAGGCGTTGTTGTTCGGCGCCGTTTTCCACTTCCACGATCACCAGTGCGCGCCGATTGGCCGCCAGGCCTTCGAGGCGGCGGGCGATGGCGGGCAGGGCGGTTTCGTCGCCGATCAGCAGGTAGCTGTCGAAGATGTCCGGCACGATCATCGAGCCACGCGGCCCGCCGATGTGCAGGAATTGGCCGGGTTTGGCCTGCTCGGCCCAGGTTGAGGCAGGGCCGTCGCCGTGCAGCACGAAGTCGATGTCCAGTTCCAGCGTGTCCAGGTCGTAACGACGGGGCGTGTAGTCGCGCATTGCGGGCATCGGCCCGTTGTCCTTGCCGGCGCCGAGTACCAGGGTTTCCAGCGCTGCCTGTTCCGCTGCGTTTTGCGGGAACAACAGTTTGACGTGGTCATCCGTGCCGAGGCTGACGAAGCCTGCGAGTTCCGGGCCGCCCAGGGTGATCCTGCGCATGCGCGGCGTCAGGTCGACCACCCGCAGCACTTGCAGGCGACGGCGTTTGATCTCGTGGCTGACACGGTGAATGGTTTGGGATGGCACGATAACGTCGGTCATTCGACTTTCTCCGAAACGGGTTGAACGGTGGGGCCGTCGACGATGGCTTTGGCCGTGTTGTTGAGCAGGTCGCGCACCCGCAGGATTTCTTCCGGGCTCCAGCGACCATGGTGCATTTGCAAGGCATGACGCAGGTTGTGCACCGCTTCATGGATCTCGGCCGGGCGGTCCTGGCCGCGCAATGAGCGCTTGCTGACTTCGATGCGCATGCGCACACCGTCCAGGGCAATCGCCTGCTCGCTTAATGACAGACGTCCGGCGTCGGTGATGCTGTAGCGTTTTTTGCCACCCTCGGCGTCGCCCAGGATCAATTCGCTTTCTTCAAGGAAGGTCAGGGTCGGGTAGATCACGCCAGGGCTGGGGCTGTAGGCGCCGTCGAACATGCTTTCGATCTGGCGGATCAGGTCATAGCCGTGGCACGGCTGCTCGGCGATCAGCGCCAGCAGCAGCAATTTCAGGTCGCCAGGGGCGAATACGCGTGGGCCGCGACCGCCGCGCTCGCGGCCGGGACCCGGGCGTTTCTCGAAGCCGTCGCGGCCGTCGCCGTGTTCGCGGTGGGGGGAATGATGGTCTCTCATTTTTGCTTTCTCTCGTCGTGTTTAGATACAACTTAAGATATATCTTTAGGCTGGCGCAAGCGTTTTTGACCAACGGTCGAGACTGGAGGGCTTGGGGAAAGGCGCGAGTGGGGAGCGCACGGGAGTGACGAGGATGCTACGAAGGTTTGATTTTTAGAGTAATTGAACTAATTATGAAGTTCTTCCGTTTAGTGCTGGTCTATTCGTGTGCGAACAGTAGTATTGGTCTTACGGAAGTTTAAATCAGTTCTTGTCTGTGTGTTTTTTCAGTTAAAACTGTGTGTAGTATTTCTCTGAGGGCAAAACAATAAAGTTACTGTTTCTTTAACTTTTTTCCTGCTGTTCGAGAGCCGTTGTTACTACATGTTCTTCGGAAGTTACGTACTTACTTTCTCAAGCGATTGGTCGATCATTCTCCGGCGTCGAAAGTTAAGCCAAAACGCCATGCTTCGTGCCGGGTGTTGGCTTGTTGTGACTTTCCACGGTCCGATCCTTTGAAAAAGACAGGTACTCAACAATGTTCAAGAAGTTTGCAATCGCCGTTCCGATGACCCTGCTGGCCCTGAGCTCTTCGGTAGCGTTCGCTGCGGAAGAATCGCGCACCTCCATCAACATCAGCGCCACCATTCCAAGCAAGGTATTCCATGCTCAGCCGCGGGACCCGAACTTCGGTAAAGATGAAAAAATGGCCTACGTACTGGGGGCCGGTACGCTGACTCCAATCCGTGCGACTTATGATGTACAACACACCAACGGTTCGGTCGGCGCCTACGTCGAAGGCGGCCCACAGCCATTGTCCAACGGCATCAACACCATCGCATTGAGTTACATGTTCAATGGCACAACCCTGACCGGCGTGTCGCAGGAAGTGGTCGGTGACTCCGAGTCCAACGGCGGCATGCAAGCTGACCTGGTGATTGCCGCTGCCAAACCAACCGACACCCAGAATGGCCTGTACACCGCCAATCCAGTGGTGATCTTCGATGCCATTCCTCGCATTCCGTAATACCGTTATTAACTAAGGTTCATCCTTAATTCATAACACTTACCGATCGGCGGGCAAGTTTTGCCTGTCGATCGGGTTTCAACGAATTTATCTTCAGAGTATTTCGTTCATGTTCCCGATGACGCCCATCGCGACGGCGCTTGCCCTATGTTTTTGTGCAACTGYCCTGGCCGCGCCCACGGAAAACGGCCATACACCTCGAAGTCTGTTGGCGCAGGCCAAGGGATTGCCGACCGAATTCGAAGAGCATTTCTTTGATGTGCCACTGGCGGTGCGCGTGGAACTTGACCAACAGTTTCTCGGTGAGGCGATGGTCGTGTTGACCCGCGACGATCGCATCACCCTCGTTGACTTCGCCGATGTCAGCGACAGCATGATCAAGCCCAGTGAACGCGACATCTGGGCCAACTATCTGAAACAAGGAGTGGCGCTCGGTGGCTGCCAGGCCAATTGCCCCGAGCAACTGCTGGCCGTGCACTACAGCCTTGAAAACTCACTGGTGTCGATCCTCACCCAAAACSCTGAGCGCGACGATCAGGTACAGCGTTATTACAACCTGCCCGAAAATGGCAGCACCGGGTTGATCGTGCGTAACCAGCTGAACCTCAACGGCGGGCAGAACCAGGACCTGGGCGGGCGCTACGGCCTGGAAGCCAGCAGCAGCCTGGGTAACTGGACCCAGGCCGTCAATATGCAACTGTCTCGACTGGGCGGTCTGGATAACAAGCTGTATCACGCGGTGCATGAGCTCTTTACCCAGCGCGAGCTGGAGGGCAATTTTCTGCGCCTGGGCTATTTCACACCCACGTCCGAAGGCCTGACCCGTCAGCCACGTGCCTTCGGCGCGAGCCCCGACACCGCATTGGGCGTCATGTACGGCAGCTCCGACAGCCTGGCCATCAACAACCCGAAACCGGCGGTCTATCCGATCTACGTCACCGCCAATCGACAGGGTTCGGTGGAGATCTACCGCGACGGTTTGCTGATCAACACCCAGGCGGTGCCTGCCGGGTTGCAGACCCTCGATACGCGTCCGCTGCCCGGCGGTATTTATGAAGTGGAAGTGCGTCTGATCGAAGACGGCCAAATCACCTCCAGCACCCTGGAGCTGGTCTACAAACCCAACAACTGGCGTAACCATGACGAGCGCTGGCGCTATAACCTGTTCGCCGGCCGCGAATCGAAATTGCTCAGTAACTGGGAAGAGCAGGCCGACGGCGACATGACGGCGGGGGCCGCGTTCAACTTCCTGCTGCACCCGCGAGTCATCCTGGGCCTGTCGGGTCGACAGGTGCGCGACGCTCTGCAGTACGGCACGTCGGTCGATTGGGCAATCGTCAACAACGCCAGCGTCTATGCCAACGTCTACAAAACCGAGGACTACGGTACCGGCTTCGACGTGCAAGGGCTTTAYTCCTATGGCAGCGGCAGCATCGTCGCCAGCCATAACCGTAGCTGGCTCGATACCACCCGGCTGTACGACACGCTGCCCGATGGCACGCGGGTGCGTCAGCGCAATGTATTTATTGGCCAGACCAGCAACTCTTCCCTGTCGATAAACCATCGACTCAACAGCAAAAGCTCGGTCAATGCCCGGGTGTCCCACAGCGAAGGCAACACCAACGGGACGGGCGTGGATCTGGGCTGGACCCAGCGCACCCAACTGTTTGGCAGTGACGCCAATTGGCGCCTGTCGCTGTTTGATCGACCAGGCAGCGTGAGTTCGGGAGACGACCGCAATCGGGGTATCGATTTGAGTGTCAACATCGCGTTGGGTGGCCCCGGTGAACAGCTTTCCGGCAGCATAGGCACTCGCACCGACCGTGATGGCGGGCGCGATAACAACGCTTCGATCACCTACCGCAAAACCCTTCAGGACCATCTGCTGCAAAGCGTCTCCGCCACGGCCATCACCGACACCTACGGCATCGGGTTGAATGCCATGGCGACCATGAGTTCTGACCTTGTCAACGGCGACGGCTTCATCCAGCGCTCGTCCTTCAACAACGACCTAACCGGAGGCTTGAACCTCGACAGCACCGTGGCCGTCGGCGGGCAAAAAATGGTCATGACCAGCCAATATCACCGCAACGGTGCCGGCATGATCATCGACGTGGAGTCGGACATCGAGGACATCGCCTTGCGCGCCGATGACTTGAGCGGTGGCAGCGCGGTGCTCAAGCCCGGGCGCAATTTCGTGCCGATCACCGCGTACAAAAGCAGCTCGGTCAGTTTCGATTTCGAGGGCAACCACGTTCCCGCCGCCACCATCCAACCGGCCCGTTCCAGCTATCACCTGAACAAGGGCGGTGTGGAATATCGCCAGGTGAAAGTGATGAAAACCCTGACCGTCCTCGGGCGCCTGATCGACCCGCAGGGCAACCCACTCAAAGGCCATCACATCATCAACCACGCCAGCCGTGGGGTGAGCGAAGTGGACGGTTTCTTCTCCATGGAAATGAATGCCGGTTCGCCAACCCTGGAAGTGCGCCACGGCAGCCAGTTGCTGTGCCAGTTCCGTCTGGACCCGAACAGTGGACGTACCGAAAACAACGTGCTGATGATCGGCGATTTGCGTTGCACGCCGGATACGTTGGCGGATGCGACTTATCTATCTGAAAGACGGGGTTAGTGGGCGTGGAGGATAGAATCAGCGTGATACGCCTACTCAAACGGACGGCCAACGTTTTGATGTTGTCTGGATTGCTGGGGGCAGTGAGCGAAGCGGCTGTCATGGAGATAGAAGCGAAATTCAGTCCGGATCCATCCAACCCGCTGGTCAATAAATTTATCAATACAACGAAGTTCACCGGGTTCTGCCAGGGTAACGAACCGGCCTGTGAGCGACGAGGACTGTCCAGTTTCAGGACACCCATTACATTCACTGCAACCAGACCAATCCGGGTCCATGAGACCAATCGCCGCGAAGCCGCAATGTTCCGCATCCCGGCGGAATGGCGAACATTGACAGTTACCAAAATGGGGGGTGCAAGCACTGAAACGGCGGAAGTGAAAGTACGTATGCCTGGTTTCGCGGTTAACTATCGCCTCAGCCACGATGCACGCGATTTGGTTGGGCGTCCAGATTTGGGTTCTCACGCCGCTCACGGACTTTTATGGCAAGGAGGGCTATGGTTGAACCCTCCGTCACCCTGTCAGTGGGCGATAATGGCGAGTACAAATATGAGGGAGCATGAAACGTTCTGGCTTACTCCGGCGGGTAGCACTTGTCATAAAGCACCTAACTACATTATTCCAGAGTTTGATTATAAGTCTTTTGACTTTGCTTACGAGCTTCAAACCCCTGAGCCCTTGAAGTTGTCGCAAGSTACTTACACCGGAAGTATTCAGTACTCCGTTGGCCCGGGTAAGGATTTTGATATGGGTGATGTCATGTTGCCCAGTGAAGAGTCTCTAACGCTGAACTTCACACTTACCGTTGAGCATATGCTCAAGGTTGAAGTTCCACCCGGTGGTCATCGTGTGGAATTGGTCCCGCAGGGTGGCTGGCAATCCTGGCTGCAACAAGGCCGAAAGCCGACGCGTTTATTCAAGGACCAAACGTTTAATATCTCGGCCAGTTCGCGTTTCAAAATGGAGCTGGAGTGTCAGTACACCCAGGATGGCAATACCTGCTCTTTGCAAGAGCCAATTTCGGGCCACGTTGTTCCATTGAATATCAGCGTAAGTCTTCCACACGGCTTGACCGATGCAAGTGGGCAACCAGTGACCCGTCGACAACTACTTCGTAATGGTAGTGGTACCGAGCTGTTTCAACCCGGTTTTTATGTGGAGCGAAGGCCGGGGACTCTGCACTTCGAAATCCCCTCCCGCGAAGTGGCTGAGATGATTCGGCCGGGCCGATCACGATATTATTCCGGCAATGTAACGGTTATCTGGGATTCGGAAATTTGATTGTTTTCGATATTCAAGTTTATTAAGTGAGGTACTGAAACATGAAGAGCTTGTTAGCCTTAATGGGTTTTTGTTTGTTTGCCCAAACGGTTCATGCCGCACCGAGTATCAATATCGGCACCGTTTACGATTATCTGGACGGTGATAAGAGCACCTATCTGAAGCGTGTATTCAATGGCGGCGACAGCACGGCGTTCGTCAAGGTCAACATTCTCGAAATTCTCTACGACGCCGACGGCAAGTCGCAGGAAGTGCCGCTCAAATCCAACACCGACGGCAAGTCCCGCGATGGTTTGATGGCAAGTCCCGCGCGACTGATCGTGCCTGCCAATGGCATGCAGGGCACCCGTCTGCTGTTCATGGGCGAACGGGACAGGGAGCGTTATTTCCGGGTGCGATTCGTACCCGTGGTGCCGGAGAAGGAGGACGAATTCGCGGTGTCCGGCGAAGAGCGGGAGGACTACAAAAAATCCCTGTCGGCCGGGGTCACCGTACTGGCAGGTTATGGCGCGGTGTTTTTCGTACGGCCAAAGGAAACACGCTTCGACAGTGCGATTGAAAACAACACAGGCACGTATCGGATCCGCAACAACGGCAACAGCGTGGTGGTGGTCGATGAGTTCAAGGATTGTTCGGTTAAAAACGAGCAGGACTGCCAGCCCACCACTAAGCATCACATCCTCGCGGGCCGTACCTTTGAGTTCGAAAAACAGGCCGGTCGCGAATATCGCTTCACCCTGGTTGAAGGTGAACGCAGTAAAAAACTGGACGTGAAGGGATAACCCATGAGCAGGAAGCTGACCCAGGTCTTTTTGTCGGTTGTCGCGATGTGGACGAGCGCTGATGTCTTCGCCGCCCGGGAAGAGCACACCTTCGAAGTGTTCGTGACGATTCCGACCCAGGCGTTTTATGTCATTCCATCGGACCCAGGGTGGATCCATCGCGAACAGCAACTGCCCTGGAACTTGACGTCGTCGACACTGGGTGGCTTGCGCAAGTACTTCGATGTGAAGAACGAAGCGGGCTCGATCGAGGCGCGGCTGGAAGGCCGACCGTATCTGTCCAACGGCACCGACGCCCATGACATTGCCTTGCGGGTGCTGTTCAACGGCAAACAGTTGAGCGAGCACGAGAGCAGCGAGGTGGTGTCCATGGCCGAGGCCGCGCCTGGTAAACGCGTGGTGCTGGAAATCCTCCCGATGCCGCCTGCCGATGGGGTTTACAAGCCCGGCAATTACTTTGGCAGCGTCAACATGATCTTCAACGCGGTGATGCCGGATGCCTGATACCGATTGTGTGGGGCGCAAGGGATGATTCGTTTTCAAGCGTTACAACCATGGGCGGGCGCAATGGCCGTGCTCCTGGGATCGCTGTCATCGGTCTGGGCGCAGGAGGTACAAATTCAAGCCTCGTTCAAGCCGGACTCGGCGAATTCGCAACGTAACCAATTCCTGAATGACACCCCTCCCAGTGGTTACTGCGCCAGCTATCCCAGCGAATGCCGGGACAATGCGATGTTCAGTCTGCGGGTGCCTATTGAGTTCGACTCCAGCGGACCAATCGTGGCCAATCATGGTGATGCCCGGCAAGGCGCGATGATCAAGGTCCCGGCACAATGGCGAGAGCTGACGGTCATTCATGAAACGACTGGCGAACCGGAAACAGTGAAGGTTCGAATCGCCGGGTTCGGCTCTGCCTATGTTACTGACGATGTGATTCAGCTGGTGGGCGCAGGTAACGATTATCGAGAGGCCCATAATAAATTGTGGGGCAGCAGTTGGGTGAATGCGCCATCACCCTGCCTATACAGTGGCGTGGGTTTTTTTGCGCCACAAAGGTATCGTTTTTTCTGGAAAACACCTTCTGAAGTTTCATGCCAGAAACAGGCGAAATTCGACGTGCCGTGGATGCGTTACGAATATGTCGATTTTGCGTATGAATTGGTGACCCCTAACCCTTTGGGCATGTCCTCGGGAAAATATCTAGGTAACTTGACCTACACGATCGGCCCCCACGGCGATTTCGACTTGGGCGACATCATGCGGCCCAGCAGTCCTTCATTGACGTTGAACTTCGCCCTGGACGTACAGCACACCCTCAAGATCGAGGTGCCTCCTGGTGGAACCCGTGTTGAACTGGTCCCGCAGGGTGGCTGGCAATCCTGGCTGACGCAAGGGCGCAAACCGACGCGGCTGTTCCGCGACCAGACCTTCAACATTTCCGCCAGTTCACGTTTCAAGATGCAGTTGCAGTGCCAGCACGTCCTGGGCAATACCTGCTCGCTGAATGAGCCGTTGTCCGGCGACTTTGTGCCATTGAACGTCGGCGTCAGTTTGCCCCATGGCTTGACGGACGCGGGCGGCCAACCTGTCAATCGTCGGCCATTGCGCCTGGACGGCAGTGGCACGCAGTTGTTCATGCCAGGGATTTATGTGGATCGCAAACCGGGAATCCTGCATTTCGAAATACCCGCCAGTGAAGTGGCAGAAATGATTCGCCCCGGGCAACAACGACGGTATTCGGGACGCGTGACGGTTATATGGGATTCAGAAGTCTAGTGTCTTGCGCCAATGCAGTGAAAAGGAGTGCAGCAATCATGGAAATACTCAGGAAAATCATCCAGCTGAGCGGCTTGGGATTGGCGGCTGCGTTCATGCAGACCGCGGTCGCCAGCACCGTTGAAATGACCGCGGTATTTCGTCCCGATCCGGCGAAGCCGATGCAAAACACCTTTATCAATACGACCCCTCAGGGCGGGTATTGCGGAGATCACCCCGAGTACTGCGAGGAGGGTGTTTTCAGCATTTTGTTGCCTGTTCGCTTCCGGGCGGCGGCAGATATACCGGCGCTG
Source organism: Pseudomonas sp. 05N433 (assembly GCF_056396925.1). NCBI lineage: Bacteria > Pseudomonadati > Pseudomonadota > Gammaproteobacteria > Pseudomonadales > Pseudomonadaceae > Pseudomonas > Pseudomonas sp. 05N433. The sequence continues at coordinate 22,070 of NZ_JBFTML010000006.1, forward strand.
CATGAGCAACGTCGGGGCGCGATGTTCCGGGTTCCTTCATCCTGGCGAGACGTCACGGTGGTGCACGACGTGACCGGAGAGTCCGAGACGCTCAGGATGCGCGTGAACGGGATCGGGGCCGCTTACACGATCAAGACGCCTCTGCCCACAGGGGTCTGGCAAAGTACCTGGGTCAATGCGCCTCCCCCTTGTGGATATGGCGGGGTGGGTTATGGCACTGCCTTGTACTATGCGTTCTTCTGGCGAGTGCCGGCCAATGCGGGTGTGTGTGCCAAGCAGGCACAAAAGGACATTACCCAGGACTACCAGTTCGCTTATGAAAACACGGGGTTCAGCTACGAGCTGGCCACGCCCAACCCGCTCAAGATGTCGGCAGGCACCTATCGTGGCGTGCTGAACTACACCGTCGGGCCGCATCAGGATTTCGACATGGGCGATGTCATGTTGCCTGACGACGATTTGATCACCCTCAACTTCACGTTGAATGTCGAGCACACCTTGAAGGTGGATATTCCCCCAGGCGGCAATCAAGTGGAACTCGTTCCGTCAGGGGGATGGCAGGCCTGGCTGACCCAGGGGCGAAAACCGACCCGGTTGTTTCGTGATCAAACCTTCAACATTTCTTCGTCCAGCCGTTTCAAGATGCAGCTTCAGTGTCAAATCACCGGATTAACCGATTGCATGATTCTCGACCCCGTTTCGAAGCGACCTGCCGTGGTGAAACTGAGCGTCACCTTGCCCAACGGTTTGACGGATATCTTCGGGCAACCGGTCACGCGGCGTCCTTTGCATGTCGGGCAGGCAAATGCCCAGAAATTCCAACCCGGTTTCTACGTGGATCGCGCGCCAGGTACCCTGCATTTCGAGATTGCACCCAATTATGTGGAGTACATGATCCAGCCCGGGGTGTCGTCCAGATACTCCGGAAACATCACCGTGATATGGGACTCCGAAGTGTGATAACAGTGGAAGACGCCCTGAAGGCATGATCGCCTTCAGGGCGGGGGCTGATTATCCGGCGTTTTGCAGCGCCGCTCGGGTCAACCGACGGCTCAGCTGTTTTTCCTCGTAGCCGATGTCGTTGAGCAAACCGCCATAGACCTCGTCCGTCATTTCCTCGCCGGTGAGCACAAGGCTTTCCGGGACGTTGAGTTGACTGGCAAGGTCGAGTAACCGCTGCTTGAGCGCGCGTCGTTGCACAATCAACTGCTCTTTGGAACCGGCCCAGGCGCGTTGGGCCTCGCGCAGTTCATCCAGCAGGTCGGTCCTGTGTTCATACATCCGGGCATTGCGCCGGAACTCCGCGGGATAGGTGTCACGCAGGTATTTCTCCCAGTACGGCTGTTCGATCATTCCATTGACCAACCCGTCGCCGGCTTCCATCGACATTACCGTGTCGAACGCCGTGTCGAGCATTTCAGCGTTCACCCTGGCCAATTCGGGATACCGCAACAATGTCGATTGCCACGGCAAATCGAGACGTTGCGCCAGGCCGCTCTCATAGGCGAGGTACACTTCAATTTCGTCGCCGCCCGGACGTTTGGCGAAATCGGCCCGTGCAATATCTTCCACCCGCGCAAGACGGGCCGCCCCTTTTGCCAACCTGACCAACCTGCTTTCCAGCATGGCGCCCGATGTCGACAAGGCATAGGCTTCGGAGGCAAGCACCTTGATGCCCATGTGGTTGAACATCTGGGCTCCCGCATCGGCGCAGGTCGTGGGCGACGTTGCCATTTCGAACAGATCGGCGCGCAACTCGCTGTCCAGGTCGACGGCTTCGACCATTCGCCATACCCGGCTGCTCAGTTGATTACGCAATTCACCGCCGGCCCGGTAATCGGCCGAGGTGGTCTGTTTCTGGATCAAGGCGAAAAACCCTTCAGAGCCAGGCTCGGACATCAGGTCGTGCCAGGCTTCCTGGCGGAAGGTCCCCAACCCGGAGACTTCGGCACTCCACCACTCCGAGTCATCCTTCATCGGCCATTGGGCCATCGCGTCGGTGGCGGCGTCGGTATAGACCTGTGTGGGCGAGATGCCGACCGAGCGTCGATACGCCTGGAACTTGACGACATTGGCCTGAGACAGGTTCATTTCGAACAGGCGGGTCCGCGCCACGATAAACGCATCGTCAGAGCCGGGCACGACGGTGGGAATGATCCTGATCGGGTTTTCCTGCAGATCCAGAAAAAATCCTCGAGGCCGACGCTTGTTGGGCGCAAAGAGCCCGTCGGGCCACGTGGTGGCCCCCGTGTTGCTCAGACTCAGGATGCTGAGCCTGGGCATGCGCTCAACGTTCGGCAGCATCCCCAGCCTTGGGTTGTCATCGAGCCTGAGTGTTTCGATACGGGTCAGGTTTCGCAGCTGCTCGACCGACGCCGGCGTCAGCCTGATGTCGTTGTTCATCAGGCGTAGCGTGCGCAGGTAATGCATTTTGCCGATGCTGTCGGGCAACTGCGTCAAGCCGCAACCGCGGGCGCTCAGTTGCCGCAGGTGGGGGAAGTCTTTCAACAGGCCGGAGGCTTTCTGGGAGAACGTCGTGCGGTCCAGGTTCAACGTGGTGATCTGATCGAGGTAGTGCTTGATGTCCGGCAGTTCCTTCCACCAACGCTTGAGGTCGACAGCGTCGATTTCCGTGGAAAGGTCCAGTGCATAGCCGCCATCGGAAGTGGTGCTGCGCTCGCCGAATACGGTGGGCTTTCTCCTGAAACAATCGATGAGCCGTTCGCTGATGTGCAGCCCGCCACCGCGGACGAACCCTTGGCGATCCGGACCCCAGCTATCAGGTTGCCGATATCGCCATTTATTGAGCAGCACCTCAAGATCATGCAGTTCGCGGTCCAGTCGTGTCAGGGTCTGATGCCCTTGTTCCGGCGAGCCAAGGGATCGCACAAAGGTATCGGCTTCTCGTTCGTTGAAGTGGGGGTAGAGGTCCCGCACCCTTTCCGTGAGGGTGGCTTTGCGGGTGGACAAGCCAGGGCCGCGCAACAGCATCATGTCTTCGTGATCCGCCCGCGGACGGATTGGTGGCGCGAGGAGCACGGTGCGGCGTTCGGCAGGTGTCTGGGTCTTGACCATGACCCATTGTTTGAAAAAACGGCCCTGGCCGGGTCGATAACCCAATTGCGTCTGTTTGTTTTTCGGCAAGGCGTTGAGCACCGCTTCGAAAAAATCGGCGGCTTCCCGCAATTTGTGGTTTTGCGCGTCCCAGACTTCGAAGCGGTTCACCTCATCCCGGACCAGTATCCGGACGGTCGACGCGTCCTGCGTACCCACGCTGCAGCGCAGGGGGCCGGCATCGCTGCCTTCGCGTACTTCGATGCGTAACTCATTGAACGTGTCGGAATGAATCCTGAGCGCATTGAGCAACAGGCTTTCGGTTTCCGGCACCCACTGCGCATCGTCGTAGAACCCTTCATAGGCATGGTTTGCCCGGACTTCGAAGTCCGCTTCACGGGCGCGGATCTTGATGTTCAAAGGCAGGCGCTGCTCTTGTTCCATTCGCTTGAGGTCAGGGCTGTCGGCACGGCTCAGCAGGGTCTTCACCGCACGGGACGGCAGCTGTGCAAACTCATGGCGCACGAGCCTGACCCGGGGATCGTCCGATGCTTGTGCRCCTTGGTACAGCTGATTGACGATGTCTGGAAGCAGGCGATTGGCTTCGTCCGCCAGCCGATCGCGCAGCGCTTGCACCTGTTCGCTTTTCGCCATTGGCCGGCCGAGTACTGCTTGCAGTTCCGCTTCATCGAGGAAGTTGACGAGGCTTGGCGCAAACTGGTCGCTCAACAGGTGCGACAGGCTGGTGGCCAGCGTCTGCCCCGCCGTTGCCTCGGGATTGCCGTACTGGCGAAAGGGACCGGTCAGGTCGTCGTTGTGATAAACCTTCAGCGATTTATCCGCAGGCCAGCCGTCCAGGTAGGTCGCCAGCGGTTCAAACCAGTAGGAGGACGGATCCAGCGCCAGCCCTGTGCGAATCCGTTCAATGCCGTTCCGGGCCTGGCGCTGGAGGTGCAGGCGTTCGAGGCTGTCGTCCAGTAGCGGTGGCGCAGCCGTGTTGTCGATGTACATCCGGCGCAGTGCGCCGTCGTCGGTGCCGCTGGCAATGCGCACGTGTTCGAGATCCGCGTCGGTCAGACCGTCGACGGTGTGGCCGAGACGGCGCAGCAGTTTCGGCGTACTCCATGCTCGCGGGTTTTCGCCTTCGTGAGTCCAGGCGCCGAGGCCGTTGTGTCGCAACTCGGGTGAATACGCATTGGCGCGGTGTGGATGCTTGACGCGGTAGTTGCCGGTTTGCGGGTCTTTCTGCACGGCGAATTGGGTGTCATCCAGCGGCAGGATGTCCTGGCCCTGGTGGGTATGCAGGCCCAGTTCGTCAGGACCGGAGTCGGCCGACAGCTTCACATCCGGCAGTTCGTAAGGCCGCAGATCGGGATGCCACAGGCGTGGCTCGCCATTGGGCAGCGTGACCGGTTTCATGCCTTCGATCAGTGGCGAGAGTTTCAGACGCACGACCTCGCCAATGTTTGCCCCGGCGGCGAACGCCGCCAGTTGAATGGCATCTTCCACCACACCCACGATGTGCTCGACGGCTTCGTTCCACAGCCCCAACGTCATGTCGACGAAGCCTTCGATGACATCGTTGGCGATCTGATAGGCGGTGTAGGCCATCATCAATTCCCCCAACCCCGGCACGAACGGTGTGACGACCATCAGGGCGACGTTGAAGATGTCCGAGACTATTTTCTTGAAATTCTCCCACCAGGCCCATCGGGCATTGCGATCGGTGTCGGCGGTGGACACGGCGATGTGTCGGGCGTCATTGAGGATTTTGTTCAGCTTCTGCTCAAAGCGGTATTTCCAGAATTCGCCGCGGATCGGTGTGGCGCTGAAACGAAGATTGGGCTGCTCGACCGGCACTTCCCGCCAGCTGGGCCCTGGATCCAGCGGATCTTTCTGATGCCATTTCACCTCGAACAGACGCTGCTGCAACCCGCCGAAAAAATGCCCTCTCTCCGGCTGATCGACGAACCGGCTGAAGAACTGGCGATAAGTCATTCCAGTGGACGAGATGAGCGGGTTGTCCCGCAGCTGGCGAGTCAGCTCATTCATGAAGGCGACCGTTGAGGGGTACTCTTTCAACGGATGTTCAGGGTCTTGCGGGACATACGCGAATATCGGCACGACCTCTCGCCTGTGCTCGCGGTACAGGTCCGGTGTGATCAATACGATCCCGGCCAGCCGGCTGTCCAGAATGGACAGTTCAGCGAAATGCATCACCCGGCCCTTGCGGGTGAGGTTGCGCTGGCCATCGAGCATCTTCAGGATCAGGTCGCTCGCGTCGGCATCAATGTCGCCGGTCATCAGCGCTTGTTGAACGGCTGCCTTGAAGGCAGCTTTCTCGCTGTCGATGATTTTGAGTTGCAGAAAACGCCTGGCGACGGCATCGCCGGGTAGCAAGCGGTCTTCAAGGTATCGGGCATAGCGCGCGCCAATGTCCAGCTCACGACACAGGGTCTGGAACTGTGCAATGGACATTTTGCGTTTGACCGGCAGGACGTCGAACAGACCGCGCTCATCGGGCTGGCTGATGAAGTCGGAATCCGGCTCGCAGGTTTCGCTGCGTGCGAAGTTGTGCAGGGCAGCGTTCAGCAGGGAGACGGTTCGGGTGACGACGCCGCCTGTGACGTCGATGGCATACCAGGGGCGTTCCTTGGGTAAGTAAAGATGCAAGTAAGTGGTTCTGACATCGACATCGACCCCGTACTGTTTCATCAATGCATCGGTGAGCAAGGGTTCAGCGAAGTCATCAACGTTTTGTAACTCTTCGAGAAACCGATCCACCTTGTTCTGGGCAGACCAGAGTTCAAGGTTGGCATCTTGTAACTGTGTGTGAGCAGATTGAGTGGCGGTCCTGATCCATTGTCCGGAACGGGTTTGTGTGAGGCTCAGTTCCCGCGCCCTGCGCAACGAAGCATCCTTGAATGTCGGGTGAATTCGACTCTGGATGAAAGCGTAGTGACGGCCCTTATCGTCGTCTGCCCCTCCTGGGCGGGCAGTTTTACGTCCTTGTAAATCTGACATTGTTTTTATCAGCCTTGAGCAGTTATGGAAGGCAACAGCCTATCCTTCGTCGCTCAAAGTAAAAGTCTGAATTACTGCGCGGAACACCTGTGGAGAGTGCCGAAAGCATTGGAATTTTCCATGCCGAAAATAACTATTTACCACCCGGTCAGCGGCGGGAGACCTCCACGGGCAAACATCCGGTGCCACTCCCCGGTTGCAGATATGGCATCAGGATGGGCGCCATGCCCTTGAGCACTTGCACGGGCAACGCCGAGGTAAATTTGAAGGCTTCGGCCGAGCGCCCCGGCACGTAGGCGGTCAAGGTGCCGAAATGGCTATCGCCGATGTAGAACACGAATGTTGCGGTGCGGTTGATCGATTTCGAGCTCAGAATCCGCCCTCCCGGACCGATGGCTTCGATGCGGTTGTCGCCGGTCCCGGTTTTGCCGCCCATGGCCAGCGGGGTGCCGTTGGCCAGTTTGAAACTGCCTGCCACGCGTTTGGCCGTGCCGGCATCCACCACTTGCGACAAGGCCTCGCGCATGGCGGTTGCCACCTCGGAAGGCATTACGCGTTTGCCGACGACCGGATTGTTGATCAGTTGGGTTTCATAGGGCGTACCGGCCGCGAAGTGCAGGCTGTCGATACGCAGCGTCGGCAGGCGTACACCGTCGTTGAGGATGGTGCCGATCAGCTCCGCCAGCGCGGCGGGTCGGTCGCCGGAGCTGCCGATGGCGGTGGCCAGCGAGGGCACCAGGTGGTCGAACGGATAGCCGACTTTCTGCCAGCGTTGATGAATGTCGAGGAACGCCTCGATCTCCAGCATCGTGCGGATGCGGCTGTCACGGGCGCCCTTGTGTTTGCTTTTGAACAGCCAGCTGTAAACCTCCTGGCGTTCGAATTCGCTGGCTTTGACGATCTGGCTGAACTTGGCGTCGGGGTTGTTCAGCAAGTAGCCCATCAGCCACAGATCCAGCGGGTGGACCTTGGCGATGAAGCCCTGATCCGGCAGGTCGTAGCTGCCCGGGCCGTAACTCAGGTACAGGCGTTCGAGGCGTTCGTCGGTGAGTTTTTCCGTGAGCTTGGCGCCCTTGAGGTGTGAGCGCACGAAGGTGTTGAAGCTCTCCTGGTCGGCCTGCGGGAATAGATAGCGATGCACGGCAGCCATGCGGATCGGTGTCGGGTGCATGCTGTCGAGGAAGGTCTCGAGGCGGGTCTGGGTGTCTTTGTTCTGGTACTTCTTCCAGAACCGCAGCAGGAATGCGGTGCCTTCACGGTCGGCAAACTGGGCCAGGTATTCCTGACGCCGCGGGTCGCGGTCGTCCTTGAGCAATTCGGCGCTGCTGTTGGGGCCTGCGTAGGTGCTGTAGCGCACCAGGTCGCGCATCAGCCGGATGAACGGCAGGTTGATCGACTCACGAATGGCATCGCGCAGGGACGGCATGCGGCCGTTGTCCTCCTTGCGGAAGTTAACGAACGTGTGCAGCCCGCCACCGGTGAAAAACGCCTCGCCGGGGCTGGCCGAATATTTGCGATCCAGTGCGGCGCCGAGCATTTTTGGCAGGCTGCGGTCGGTGTTCTGAATCATGTAATCGACGGCCCAGCTGCTCAGGCGATCCTGTTCGGCGACTTCGGTTTTCTTCAGTTCGGCAACGGTCATGCCTGCGTAGCGATCGTGCAATTCGGAGATGATCTGCAGGTAAGTGGTGAGCACACGCATTTTTGCGGTGGAGCCCAGTTCCAGCTTGCTGCCTTCATTGATGTCGAACGGTTGGTCGGTGCTGTCGGTCTGCACCCTYACCCGCGAGCCGTCCGGGGTCAGTTCGAACAGGGTGAAGCTGTAGCGCACCTGCGTGGTGCTGGTGGGGGTGAGCAGGCGTTCGCCGATCAGGCCGATTTCCGCTGCATAGGCTGGGTCGGCCAGATGCTTGAGGTATGCGGTGGCCTGGGTTTGCAGCTCGCCTTGCAGGGTGCTGGTGGCGGAAAGGTCGAGGCGGTCGAGGTCATACAGCGGCCGGTTGAGCAAACTGCCCAGGCGACTGCGCGCGACACTGATGCCTTTGTTGGTTTCGATCGGTTGGATGGTGGGTTGGGTCTGCCAGTCGCGGTAGGTCACTTGGCTTGCCAGTGCTGCCGCCGCGAGCGGTGCATCGATCACCCCATTTTGTGACAGCAGGCGAATATGGCTGTCGGTCAGGCTGGCCAATTCATCGCGGCCCTTGGTCAAGTAGTGGGAAGGGCGGCGTTGAGCAATCATCAGCGACAGCATTTCACGCAGGGCCAGGCCTTTCTCCGCCAGGCTTTTCTGATCGGTGTCGGTGCTGGCCAGCCGTTCGTTGGCCTTGTTGAAGTCGGCGCCGTACCACACACGCAAACCTTCGGCCATGCCGTGCACTTCACCGTGGCCCGGCACCGCGGACAGCGGAACACTGTTGAGGTAATCGCGAATCACATTTTGCCGTACCTGAAGGGTTTCCGGCCCCGTCTGATAGGCCCGCACGCTGGCGGAAATCATTTGGCGGATTTTTTCCGCGCCCGACACGGTCAAGCCGTCGGGCGAGTGTCGATATTTCTCAAGCTGTGTCGCCAGCGTACTGCCGCCCGCCGATTGGCCGGGCAGGCGCAACAGCTTGGCTACCTGGGACCACGCCGCCATGCCGAACCGTGGCCAGTCCACGGCGGGGTTGGCCAGGGGCTGGTGCGGATCGAGCAGAAAGCGGTTTTCGATGAACAGCAAGCTGTTGACCACCACCGGCGGGATCGCGGCAAAGCTTGAATAGAGCTGTTGTGGATACTTGAACTGATACAGCGGGGCCGCACGGCAATCGGTGATTGACAGCCCGGCCTGGATTTTCTCGGTATAGGGAATGAAAAAGCCCTTGTCGCTGTACTTCATCAGCGCAGGCGAAAAGCGGGTTTGCGCCGCTATCACGTAATCGCGTTTGAGCAGGCGCGGCAGAAATTCATCCAGGGAGCTGTAGCCCAGACGCTGATCGAACGGGCCTTCGCCAGGGTAGCGAATCGCGTCGCTGGGGCCGGGTTGCAGTTCGTATTTCAGCGAGGCGGCATATTTGCTGATTTCCCGGGCCTGGAACTTGGAGGTGCGCATTTCCTTGGCCGCGGCCAGGCCCAGGACAATCAGGATAATCAGCAGCAGCAACCAGAACGCCCCCCAGCCGTGCCGTGAGCGACGGGGTTTTTCAGGTAAAGGCGCTTCATCCACACGTTCAGTCGGAACCACAGTGTCACTCGAATCGGTTTGCCACAAAGCGCCCATAGTCGACTGATCCATTCACGCAGATTGATCGGACTTGTTTGAAGCTTAGACGGTGGTTGGCGTTGGTGAAAAAATTGTGAACAACCAAATATCAGATGCGCACGATTACCTGTGGAGAAGGGCTGTTGTGGCCAGGGAGCTTGCCTGTGGCGAGGGGGCTTGCCCCCGTTGGACTGCGCAGCGGTCCCAAAAACCAGCAACACCGGATTTTTTCAGACACACCGCATGTACAGGATTCACGACTGCTGCGCAGCCGAGCGGGAGCAAGCTCCCTCGCCACAGGGTTATGGTGCTGCTGGGTTCATAGCCAACAGGCATCCCATAGTGGGTAATCGCCAATTTTATTGACCAACCCTGCGCGCAATGGATTGGCAACAATGTAACGAGCGAATGGCAGGAGTCCTTCTCCATCGCGGATTGCCCGGTCGTGGTAGCCGCTTTGCCAAAAAGCCCCTTCATTGTTTGACGCTCGGTTGATGGAGAGTGTGCTGCGAGATTTGGTGGCTTGCATGAGTTGCGCCAGGGAGTGTTGTTCGAGTTGTACCAACCAATGGAAGTGATCTGGCATGACGACCCACGCTATTGAGTTGACCCACTTCTGGTCGTGGGCCCGCTTGAGTTCGGTAACTAACAGACGTCCCAACCGCCAATCAGTGAATATTCGGCGGCGTTGGTGCACAACCGCTGTGATGAGATAGGCCCGACCCTGTTCTGAACATCGTCCATGGCGTAGCAGATGTGAATATGGTTGTGGATGCATTCCTTGCGCCCTTTTGAAGTTCCCCCTTTGACCCTAGTCCCTATCTCCAAACCTGAATCTGCAACATTTGACTGAAATTTCCGAAAACCATGCAGGATCCAATTGGGAATAGCGCTTTTGTGGCGAGGGAGCTTGCTCCCGCTGGGCTGCGAAGCGGCCCCAATTCCGGACTTGTCTGATAAATACGATTCACCGGGTTTGCGACTGCGCGCAGTCGAGCGGGAGCAAGCTCCCTCGCCACAAGGTAGGTGTCGTCTGAAAGGGTTGAGCTAGACGCATCAACGAGGTAAATGCTGCCTAGGTAGGGGCATGACGATGCACCATTGCTGTGCAATACTCCGTGCGGTTTCAGTGGCGAAAAAACCTGCATAAGCCAGGTAATGCCACTCCGTTCTGCGGGAATTACCCGTTAGTTATCGCTGAATATTGTGTTTTATATAGTGAAAACACCTGTCGTTAGCTTTTTATACTGCACGCCCCGCTGATCTTGGAGGTTTTGTCCTACAAGACGTGTCTGTCCACAAGACAGGCCCGGTTTCACCAGGCGCTGGCCTATCGGTCGGCGCTTCGACACTCGGTGGTCATATCCAATAACAAGACGAGGTTGCACCCCTATGCCAGTCGGCAATCACCTGCCTCACGGCGAGACCGCTCAGGGCGGCCCGCTTAAACGCGAACTGGGCGAACGGCATATTCGCCTGATGGCACTCGGTGCCTGTATCGGCGTCGGCCTGTTCCTGGGCTCGGCCAAAGCCATCGAAATGGCCGGCCCGGCCATCATGCTCTCCTACATCATCGGCGGTCTGGCGATCCTGGTGATCATGCGTGCCCTCGGCGAAATGGCCGTGCACAATCCGGTCGCCGGCTCGTTCAGCCGTTATGCCCAGGATTACCTCGGGCCTTTGGCGGGTTTTCTGACCGGCTGGAACTACTGGTTCCTGTGGCTGGTGACCTGCGTCGCGGAAATCACCGCAGTGGCGGTGTACATGGGCGTCTGGTTCCCCGACGTGCCGCGCTGGATCTGGGCACTTGCCGCGTTGGTCAGCATGGGCTCGATCAACCTGATCGCGGTGAAAGCCTTCGGTGAGTTCGAATTCTGGTTCGCCCTGATCAAGATCGTCACCATCATTGCGATGGTGGTCGGCGGTATCGGCGTGATCGCGTTCGGCTTCGGCAACGACGGCGTCGCCCTGGGGATTTCCAATCTGTGGGCCCACGGCGGCTTCATGCCCAATGGCGTGCAAGGCGTGTTGATGTCCCTGCAAATGGTGATGTTCGCCTACCTCGGCGTCGAGATGATCGGCCTGACCGCCGGTGAAGCGAAGAACCCACAGAAGACCATCCCCAATGCGATCGGCTCGGTGTTTTGGCGGATTCTGCTGTTCTACGTCGGCGCCTTGTTCGTGATCCTGTCAATTTACCCGTGGAACGAAATTGGCACCCAGGGCAGCCCGTTCGTGATGACCTTCGAGCGTCTGGGCATCAAGACCGCCGCCGGCATCATCAACTTCGTGGTGATCACCGCGGCGTTGTCGTCCTGCAACGGCGGCATCTTCAGCACCGGGCGCATGCTCTACAGCCTGGCGCAGAACGGCCAGGCCCCGGCCGGTTTCGCCAAAACCTCGAACGGCGGTGTGCCCCGTCGTGCGTTGCTGTTGTCGATCGGCGCGTTGTTGCTGGGCGTGCTGCTCAACTACATGGTGCCTGAGAAGGTTTTCGTCTGGGTTACCGCGATAGCCACCTTCGGTGCGATCTGGACCTGGGTGATGATCCTGCTGGCCCAGCTCAAGTTCCGCAAAGGCCTGAGTGCCAGCGAGCGTGCCGGCCTGAAATACCGCATGTGGCTGTACCCGATCAGTTCGTATCTGGCGCTGGCCTTCCTGGTGCTGGTGGTCGGCCTGATGGCGTACTTCCCGGACACCCGAGTGGCGCTGTATGTGGGCCCGGCGTTCCTGGTACTGCTGACGGTGTTGTTCTACATGTTCAAGTTGCAGCCGACCAATGTGGCGCAAGGCGCGGTGCGTTCGGCTTCGTAAGTTGTAACGCCAGCCATGCAAAAGCCCCGGTCAGAATGATCGGGGCTTTTGCATTTAAACGGCTGCCACGGGTATCGGCACATTCAACCGCTTATTGAAATCCAGCCAAACCCCCAGCAACGCCATCAATCCGACCCCCAACATTGCGCTGAATAGCTGCATCGCCAATACGTTCCCACCCAAGGCATTGAGCATGTCCGCCAACGGCGCCAGCAACACACCAAAACAAAACACCTCCAGAGAATATCGGCCCATGCGACAGCTTTGTCGCGCCAGCCAGTGTTGCGTCCAGCCCGTGTTCGGCAACAACCTGGCGGTGACGTAGGCGAGGGCGAGGAAGTGCAGCAGACGCGCCGGTGAGAGGTTGGTCTTGCTGATCGGATAGAGCCATTCGCCGAGCCATTGGGGCATGAACGCGTCATGCACGGTCGGCCATTTCCACGACAGCGCGATCATCCCGCTCATTACCAGATAGGTCAGAGCCGCGATGAAAACCGGCTGTCGAGTCAGCGGTCGAGGTTGCGGCGCCCGAGGCCTTTGCCGGTGAATCGCCGCCGCGCCCCCGAGAATAAACAGCAGCTGCCAGGCCATCGGATTGAAAAACCACACGCCCCCGTCGGTGCCCGCCAGGTTCCACTGCAACCATGGCGCCAGCAGGTACAACACCACCGACGGCCCCACCACGTATTCAGCCTTGCGCAGCAGCATCGGCAGTACCAGCGGCAGGCCGAGCAGCAACAGAATGTACAGCGGCAACGGGTCCATCAGGTTCGGCTTGAAGCGCAGCAGCAACTCGTCCATCAACGCCTGCTGCGGATTGCTGAGGAAATACTGCAAGCCCATTTCCTGCACCAGATCGCGGGTTTCCACGTGGCTGTTGGCGAAAAACACGATGCCCATCAGCAGCGCCAGCAAAAAGATGTGCACTACATAAAGCACCCAGGCGCGTCGCAGGATTTTCACCGTGGCGACCATGAGCCCGTCGCGCCGGGCGATCTTGCCGTAGGCCAGCACGGCCGCGTAACCGGCCAGGAACACGAAAATCTCCGCCGCATCGCTGAAGCCGAAGTTACGCACCGTGAACTGCGCGAGCGGGTTCTGCGGCACGTGGTCCCAGAAGATAAAGATCAGGGCCAGGCCGCGGAAAAAGTCGATTCGGTGATCGCGTCCAGACGTCATGAAGGCGGGCTCTTGAACGGGCTGTTGAATAAGGAGTTGCCGGCGCCGCAAAAGAGGGTGCGCCGCACATTGGCGGCGCGCAGGGTGCCGTTATTCACAGGCAATTGCAAAAGGCTGGATATTACCGAATGTCTCAGATGCTTATAGCGAACGGATCGAACGGTGTGGCCATCGGTCTGCCGGACTGTCCGCGCACCAGAACTCCCCATGATGGCATCTGGCGAGCATCTACACTTCGGTTCTCAGGAGTGTGAAACGTGAAGGTTTCGCTGATTGTCCCGGTATTCAACGAAGAGCAGGCGATCAGTCTGTTCCACCAGGCGGTGCGTCGTGAGTTGAAACTTGACCCTTATGAAGTCGAGATCGTGTTCATCAACGACGGCAGTACCGATCAGACGGCTGAGCAGGCCAAGGCGCTGGCCCAGGTCGATGAACAGGTATTGCTGATCAATTTCTCGCGCAACTTCGGCAAGGAGCCGGCGTTGTTTGCCGGGCTGGAGTACGCCACTGGCGATGCGGTGATCCCCATGGACGTGGACCTGCAGGACCCGATCAGCGTCATTCCACGGTTGATTGCCGAGTGGCAAAAAGGTGCCGATGTGGTACTCGCCAAACGCCGGGACCGTGCCAGCGACAGTTACCTGAAACGCCACAGTGCGGCAATGTTCTACCACCTGCTGAACAGGATTTCCTACACCCGTATCGAGGAGAACGTCGGGGATTTCCGCCTCATGGACCGCAAGGTGGTCAATGTGATTCGCGCACTCCCCGAGCATCAGTTGTTCATGAAAGGCGTTCTTTCGTGGGCCGGTTTCACCACCGTGGTGGTGGAGTACGAGCGGGCCCAGCGGGTGGCGGGACGCAGCAAATTCAATGGCTGGAAGCTGTGGAACCTGGCGCTGGAAGGCATTACCTCGTTCAGCACCGTACCCTTGCAGTTGTGGACTTACATCGGCGGCGGCATTTCAATCTTCGCGGTGCTGTATGCGGTKTACATGGTGCTGGACAAGATTTTCTTCGGCAACAGCGTCCCCGGTTACCCTTCATTGATGACGGCCATATTGTTTCTGGGCGGTGTGCAACTGATCGGCATCGGCATTCTTGGAGAGTATGTCGGTCGCATCTACATCGAAGCCAAGCATCGGCCCCGGTATGTGATCAAAGACGTCATCGGCGGCAAAGACCGGGTCGGGCTTTAGCATGGGCAGACTGAGCGATTTTTTCAGCGGCGAAATCGGCCGTCGTCGGGTCTGGCTGTTTTTTCAACTCGCGACGCTGATCTATGTCATTCCGCTGATCCTCGCCGACTATCCCTACATCGATGACAACTGGCGTTCGCTGTCCGCCGGCACGGACTGGGTGGGGCAGGGACGGTTATTCACCGAGCTGTTTTACAACGCGCTGACCTTCAGCGATGCCGCGCCGAACATCTTTCCATTGCCGCTGTTGATCGCCTCCCTGGCCATGACTTTTGCGTTGACCAGCCTGACGTTTCATTACTACCCGCAGCCGACGCTATCCTGCTGCATGGTGGTGTTGCCGCTCTGGTACAACCCGTTCTTCCTGCAGAACCTGTCGTATCAATACGACGGACCGACTAATGCCTTGAGTCTGGTGGCGGTGATCTATGCGATCACGTTTCGTCATCCTTCGCGCATCCTGCAATGGCTGGTGCCGGCCTTCCTGATTGCTCTGGGGCTGGGGCTCTATCAGGTGAGTATTAATGTATTTCTGGGCCTGTGTTGCCTCGAACTGCTCAGGGGCGCGAACGATAAATGGGCCTGGCGGCAATGGTGCGAGTTGATCGGCTGGAAACTCGCCCAGGTGTTGCTCGGCGGCTTGATCTACAGCGTCACCGCTTATCCATACATGGATCAGACCCGTGTTTTGTTCCTGAACTGGGCGGCAGCACCCTGGCTACAACTGGAAATCAACATCGGCCGCGTGCTGGAAAAAGTCGTGCTGCTGTTTCACGGTGGATTCACCTGGGTGTTCGCCGTGCTGCTGTTGTGCGCCATCGCGGGCAGCGTGCAGCTGGCCCGGAACGTGGTGGCACGCCAGGACACGGCGTTGAGAAAAGTGCTGATGGGCCTGGCGTGTGTGTTGACCGTGCCGGTCGTGATTTTTCTAGTGTCGGGGGCTGTGTTGTTTTTCCGGGATTTCAATGAAGGCGCCAGAACCTTGATGGGGTTCGCAGTGCTGTTGGTGCTGCTGTTCTATTTGAGCCATCTGGCGCTGGCACATATTCATGAGCGGCTGACGCTGCTGTTGGTGGTTCCGCTGCTGGCCATGCTTTCGCTGTCCTACGCCTATGGTCGCGTACTGTCGGTGCAGAACACCTTCGCTTCCAGCGCGTTGTTTTCCCTGGGGCATGACATTGCATCCCATCGGCAACTGCGCGAGGCCAAGCGCATATACATGTCGGTGAGTTATTCCGATCACTGGCTGGTGGAGGCTGCAGGCTCGTTCAAGCAGATGCCGGTTTTGCATTATCTGCTGAACATCAACTTCTACATGCTGGCGGAAAACCTGCCGAAAGCGGGCATCACCAACGTGGTCGCGGAGCGGGAGYGACGCAACGCGACGCTGATGGGTTATCAGGGTTATCCACCGCTGGTGGATAACAAGTTCTACAGCCTCTATCTGTTGGGTGACTACGGTTTTATCGTGATGAAAGAGCCGACGCCGATCGCCACGCTTGCGTGGTGAAACGGTGAGCGCTCCTGTGATCTATCTCAAACGCTTGCCATCCGGGGTTGCCGACGGTGCGGGTTTGCTGGGGGTGCTGGCGATCGCATTGTTGGCGAGATTTCACGCCATCACCGTGCCGGTCATCTGGTACGACGAGGCTTACAGCATACTGCTGGCCGAGGGCTCGCCTGCGTACATCTGGGCCACGACGGCTCGGGATGTTCATCCGCCGCTTTACTACGTCTTGCTGCATTACTGGATGGTGCTGTTCGGTCACGGCGTGTTGTCTGCGCGGTCCCTGAGCGCACTGGCTGATGTCGGCACGCTGTTGCTGGGCATTAAATTGATGAGCCTGTTGGCGACGCGAAAGGCGATCTGGATAGCCGCAGTGTTGTTGGCGTTGCTGCCGATATCGGTGCGCTACAGCCAGGAAGTGCGAATGTATACCTTGCTGGGGTTTTGGCTGATGGGGGCGACTGTGGCGCTGGTGTGCTGGGTCAAGGCACCGGATCAAAAGCGTTACCCGGCCGTTTACGTGTTGCTGATGACGGCGGCTTTTTACACGCACTACTTCGCCGCATTGTGCGTGTTGGTGCATTGGCTTTTTTGGTGGCGGGTGCGCAAGGTCCAGGACACGGTCCCCGTACGTGCGTGGATACTGATAAACAGTGCAATCGTCGTGTTGTACCTGCCGTGGGCACCGCCTCTCGTCAGTCAATTGCTGCGAATGGACGGGCTCGAATGGATACCGCCGCTGACCTGGCCGACGGTGCTGACCTTCGTTTGGCAACTGGTGGTGATGGAGGGTTCGACCAGTGACTTATGGCGCGTGACACCCTTGGTTTTGATCATGGTTTGCGCCGCTGCCGTACTGTTCAAGGCACGCAACGAGCGACCCTTCAGTGTTTTGTTGGTGGACTATTTTTTTGTGCCGGCGCTGACCGTGTTTCTGGTGTCGCTGATCGTGCCGGTTTTCAATGCCAGGTACCTGGTATTCGCCGCCGCTGCGTTGCCCCTTATCGTTGCGCTCGCGCTGGACGCATTGAGCCAACGCCACGCTGTCCTTGCTGCTATCGCCATGGTTTTTATTGTCTTGGTGGAAGTGCACGGGCTGTCGGCGATTTACGCACAAACGGATGAGATGAACGGCACCAGCATTCGCAGAGACGCGAAACTGGACGCCGTGGTCGCCGGACTCAGTCGTGAAGCCCATCCGGATGACGAAATCGTTGTGGATAACCTGTATTGGTACTTGCCGTTCATGTACTACAACTCGACAGGCATTCAGCCGAGGCTATACGTCTTCAAAACAGCGACCGGCACCTTGTGGGGAACCGCTGAATATGGTGGCTGGGCACTCATTCCCCGTCACCTGCACTCGATTTTCTTCAATGATTTTTCGACCCTGAAACTCAATGCCAGGAGAGTCTGGTGGGTGACGGGCATTGCTCGTCCTGAGCATGACGCCTTGTTTCCGAAACATTGGAAACAGGTGCTGACGCTAAGGGAAGGGGGCAGTGAGGCTCGTTTGTTCATCGTGGAGGACGCGCCAATCCCTGAGATTGGCGCGCTAACACAGTCTATGCAGCCGCCGCATCATTAGGCTCAAAACTGTCCGCCCGTGCCATCTGCCACATCCGCGAATAAAACTCGCCGTTCACTTCGCCAGTGAGCAATTCCCCCGGTTTCAAGAACACATGCAGCTGCGAGAACAGCTTGATCTCGGTCGCCGACATGCGTCGCACCAGATGCTTGGCCGACAGCTGTGAAGGATGGTCGAGGCCTGCGGCGGCGAGCATTTCGGCCAGGGCCTTCAGCGTATTGCGATGGAAGTTGTACACGCGCTGGGCCTTGTCCGGAACGACCAGCGCGCGCTGGCGCAGGGTGTCCTGGGTGGCGACGCCGGTCGGGCATTTGTTGGTGTGGCAGCTTTGTGACTGGATGCAGCCGATGGCGAACATGAAGCCGCGCGCCGAGTTGGCCCAGTCGGCACCGATGGCCAGGACGCTGGCGATGTCGAAGGCACTGACGATTTTGCCGCTGGCACCGAGTTTGATCTTGTCCCGCAGGTTCAGGCCCACCAGGGTGTTGTGCACGAACAACAGGCCTTCACGCATCGGTACGCCGATGTGGTCGGTGAATTCCACGGGCGCGGCGCCGGTGCCACCTTCCTTGCCGTCGACCACGATGAAGTCCGGGAGGATGCCGGTTTCCAGCATGGCCTTGGCGATGCCCATGAATTCCCACGGGTGGCCCAGGCAGAACTTGAAGCCCACCGGTTTGCCGCCGGACAGTTCACGCAGTTGCGCGATGAAGTGCATCATTTCGATCGGCGTGGAAAACGCGCTGTGGCGCGACGGCGAAATGCAGTCTTCGCCCATCGGGATGCCACGGGTTTCGGCGATTTCCTGGGTGACTTTGTGCTTGGGCAGAATCCCGCCGTGGCCGGGTTTGGCGCCTTGGCTCATTTTGATTTCGATCATCCGCACTTGCGGGTTCTGTGCCTGGGCGGCGAAGCGTTCCGGGTCGAAGCGGCCATCGGCGGTGCGGCAGCCGAAGTAGCCGCTGCCCAGTTCCCAGGTCAGGTCGCCGCCGTTTTCCCGGTGATAGGGGCTGATGCTGCCTTCGCCGGTGTCATGGGCGAAGTTGCCGAGTTTGGCGCCCTGGTTCAACGCGCGAATGGCGTTGGCGCTGAGGGAACCGAAGCTCATGGCCGAGATGTTGAACACCGATGCCGAGTACGGTTGGGTGCACTGCGGACCGCCGACCATCACCCGGTAACTGCTCGGGTCGCTCAACGGCGCCGGGCGCATCGAGTGGCCGATGAATTCGAAACCCGACTGATACACGTCGATCAGCGTGCCGAAAGGTTTGTCGGCGCTCTCGTTCTTGGCTCGCGAATACACCAGCGAACGCTGAGCCCGGGAGAAGGGCAGGGCATCGCTGTCGGATTCGAGCAGGTACTGGCGGATTTCCGGGCGAATGCCCTCCACCAGATAACGGATATTGCCCAGGATCGGGTAATTACGGCGCACCGCATGAGGGCTTTGCAGCAGGTCGAACAGGCCCACCAGGCTGAGGACGCCGGTGACGGCGGCGATCGGCCAGAGCCAGTCGTATGCCAGGAAGGGCAGGCTGGCGAGGGTGAATATCACACAGACGGCAAAGAAGGCGTAGCGGCTCAGGAGTGACAGGCTCATACGGTTTCCTTGGGTTCGGACTCGGTCATGTTGGACCGTGGTATACAGGCTTTTGTGGCGAGGGAGCTTGCTCCCGCTCGGCTGCGCAGCAGTCGCAAAACCTGCTGACGGGATTTGTCTGACTGAACGCATTGCCTGTTTTGGGTTCGCTTCGCGATCCAGCGGAGCAAGCTCCCTCGTCACAGAGATTTCCTGTGTTAGCACAGAGCGTCAGGCATTCTGCGCCTGGAGAATAAACGAAAACAGCCTGGATTGAGATTTGATCCCTTGTTCGGCTGGTCAGACAGCCGCTTTCGATTGGCGCACCGGCAGCTCGACCCGAAACGTGGTACCCACGCCGACTTCGCTGCGTACCGAAATGTCGCCCCGGTGTTTTTTCACGATGCCATAGGACAGGGACAACCCGAGCCCTGTCCCCTGGCCCACCGGTTTGGTGGTGTAGAACGGGTCGAATATCTTCTGCAGGCATTCCGGTTCGATGCCTGATCCGGTGTCCGCGACTTCGATCGACACCGTTTCACCTTCAAGCCCGGTACGCAGGGTGATGGTGCCCCGTTCCGGCCCCATGGCCTGAGACGCGTTGACGATCAGGTTCATGATCACCTGATTGATCTGCGACGGCAGGCATTCGATGTCAGGCAGCGTTTGATACTCCTTCACCACATCGGCCTTGTACTTGAGTTCATTGGCGACGATGTTCAGCGTCGACTCGATGCCCTGTTGCAGGTTGGTCCACTGCCATTCCTGATTGGAGTCGACGCGGGAGAAGTCCTTCAAGTCTTTGACGATCTGCCCGACCCGATTGATGCCGTCCTTGGACTCCTTGATCAGCAGCGGAATGTCTTCGCGCAGAAACTCCAGCTCGACCTTTTCCCGGAGCTGGCCGAGACGTTCGAGGACCTCGCTTGAGGTAATGGCCGCCTCCGCCTCCCGATAGGCATCGAGCATGGTCTGCAGTTGCTTGAAATAGCCATCGAGGGTGCCGAGGTTGGAGGAAATGAAGCCGATGGGATTATTGATTTCATGGGCGACACCCGCCGCCAGTTGCCCCAGCGAGGCGAGTTTTTCCGACTGCACCAGTTGGCTTTCCAATTGTTTGCGCTCGTCGATTTCCCGCTGCAATGCTTCGCTGGCCTGTTTGAACTGGGCCGTGCGCTGATCCACCAGATGCTCCAGATGGCTCATCTGGATAGACGCCCGTTCGGTCATGTCCCATTTGGTGAGCAGGGTGTTGGCCATCTGCTGGACTTCGATATTGTCGAACGGTTTTTTCAGAATCAGCAGGCGGTCGTGGGCGTGCAGGCGCTCCAGCAGTTCATCCCACGAATAGTCGGAATAGGCGGTACACACCACCACTTGCAGGCTCGGGTCTTCCTGCCACAGGTGTTCGATGGTCTGTGCACCGTCCCAGCCCTCGGGCATGCGCATGTCGACGAAGGCCAGGGCGTAGGGGCGGTTTTCCTGTAAGGCCTGGACGAGTTTGCCCAGGCCCTCCTGACCGCCGTAGGCCGAATCCAGTTCGAACAGCGGTTGGGTGGATTTCACTTCGCTGCCGAACAGCGCGGCCTCCATTTCGTCCAGTTCCGCATGTTTGGCCGATGTCGGGGTGAGGATCTTGCGAAAGTCATCATGGATGGACGGGGTGTCGTCGATCAGCAGAATGCGGCGGTTTGATAGGTCGCTCATGCTTCCTCCATGACGGGGTTCAACGGGATCTGCAAGGTGAACAGGGCGCCCTTGCCCGGCCCGTCGCTGTGGGCGGTGAGGTGGCCGTTCATTTCGATCGCGGCCAGCGCGCAGCTGTGCAGGCCGAAGCCGTGGCCTTCCTTGCGGGTGGTGAAACCGTGGGCAAAGATCCGCGTCATGTTTTCCGGCGCAATGCCTTCGCCGTCATCCTTGACGCTGATTTGCAGGATCGTGTCCTCGACGACTTTTACCCCAAGGGTGATCTGTCGGGCTCGGTTGCTGAGGTCGGACATGGCGTATTTGGCGTTGCTGATCAGGTTGATCAGGATCAGCAACAAGCGGTGCTTGTCGCCCATCACTTGCGGTACGTCGCCGTACTCCTTGACCACCGTGACGTGATGCCGGGTCAAGGCGCCTGCGTTCATGCGCAGGGCGTCCTCGAGCAATTCGCTGATGTACAGCGGTTCCACCAGGTTGTTGGCCCCCGCGTAGGACTGCTGGGTGGCGACGATGTCTTTGATGTGATCGACGCTTTTGCTCAACTGCGCGAGTTCCTCGGCCATGCCTTGCTGTTCGAGGGCAATCGCCTCCACCAGTTGATTCAAATAGCCGGGCAGTAACTTTCCTTTCTCGTTCTGGGTCAGAAAGGTCCCGAGGTCGCTTTGATGCTCGTTGATCAGCTGCATCGCCTTGCCCAGCCCCTGGGCCTTGCTGCTACGCAGCCGACGGCTGACAAGATCGGCCGAGATGTTCACGCTGTTGAGCACGTTGCCGACGTTGTGCAGCACGTTGGTGGCGATTTCGGCCATGCCGGCCTGACGCGCGGTGTCGAGCAATTCGCTCTGGGTATCCTTGAGTTCGCGGGTGCGCTCTTCGACCCGTTGTTCGAGGACTTCGTTGGCGGTTTGCAGTTCCTTGTTGACCCGCTGAGTCTCCCCGAAGCTGCGCATCAGGCGAATCGCCAGGTACACCAGCACCAGCACCAGCAGCGTCGAAAACACCAACATGTAGAAGTGGTAGCGCTGGTCGATGGCATCGGATTGCTGCTGGTCTTTGTTCAGCAGGCCGGTAATGTCGTCCAGTCGTTCGGCCACGGGAATGGCCTCGATGTTTTCCAGTAACCGATTGACTACCGGTTGCTCACGCAGGATCAGGGTGACGTGGTTACTCAAAATATCGATCGGGCTGTGAAACTGCTCCGGCAATCGTTGCTTGTTAACCCCCAGTTTGTTCATCCCCAGCAGAATATCCGCCGCTTTATCGTCGGAGGTGACCTGGGCGAATTCCAGGCTGCTGAGCAGCAGGTCGTAAGTGTCGGTGGCGATGTTCTGCAGTTGCAGCTTGTCTTCATCGGGCAGTTGGGCAAGCGGTTGCTGGATGTCGTCTTCGGCCGTGGGCAGGAACGCCAGTGAGTTGCGCAGCACCGCGTTGTGGGATTTGAATTGCTCCACCAGCCGGGTTTTTTCCTGGATGGCGGCAAGGTATGCCTCATGACTGGCACGCCAGGTCGGCGTGTCGTTGCGGCCGTGATTGGACTCCATGCTCTCGAACCGCTGCCACAGGCGCGTCATCTCGCTCAGCGGTGTCACCAGTGGATCGTAGTTGTGACTGATGGCGATCCTGGCCTTGAGAATCTCGGTTTCCCATTGCGCGTTCAACTGTTTGATCCGACCGATCAAATCCCGGGATTCGGCGTAGGTCGACGTCTCGTTCGAGCTGGACTTGAGGTACAGGAACAACAGCGTCGAGGCCAGCAGCACGGCCACGGCTGCGAGCAGTGCCAGGTTGCGACGGGGGAATGTTTTCATAAAGGTTTGCCTCCCCATTCACCGGTCAGGGTCTTGAGGAATTTGATGATCAGGTCCTTGTCCTTGTCGGAGGGCACACGACCGAGCTGGAACTTGAACATCACGTCTACCGCTTCTTCGAGGGTTTTAGCCGAGCCGTCGTGAAAGTACGGCGCGGTCACCGCGACATTGCGCAGGCTCGGCACCTTGAACACGTTGCGGTCCTCTTCGGCCTTGGTGACCAGATAGCGGCCCAGATCGGCTTCGGTGGGGTTGCCACGAGCCTGAAAGTAATCACCCATGACCCCGAATTTCTGGAACATGTTGCCGCCGATGTTCACCCCCTGATGGCAGGCAATGCAGCCGTAGTCCTTGAAACGTTGGTAACCGTACTTCTCGTCAGTCGTGAGGATCTCGGTATTGCCCGACAGGTATTGGTCGAAGCGCGAGTTGGCACTGATCAGCGTGCGCTCGTAGGTGGCCAGGGCACTTTGCACATTGTTCATGGTGACGCCGTCCGGGTAGGCCTTGGTGAAAGCGTTTTTGTAATCCGGGTCGGCGGAGAGCATCTGGACCACTTGTTCCCAATGACTGCCCATTTCACTAGGGCTCTGCACCACTTCGTGGGCTTGGGTTTCCAGAGAATCGGCGCGGCCATTCCAGAATTGCCGGAAGTTCAAGCTCGCGTTGAACACGCTCGGGGTATTGATCGTCAAGGGATCGCCCTTGAAGCCAGTGGACAACGCCTTGTCGTCGGCACCGCCGATTTCCAGACGATGGCAACTGGCGCAGGACAGGCTGTTGTTGACCGACAGCCGTGGTTCGTTGAACAACCGGCGACCGAGTTCGACTTGCAAGGGATTCTGCTCGGGCACTGCGGGCAAGGGTTTGAGCGGTTCGTCCAGCGGTGCGCCACTGGCTATCAGACAACAACCGAGTAGAGGCGCAAGGAGCAAGTAGCAGAAGGAACGTGACATCTTGTGATTCCTTGGCTCAGGGCCTGTGTGTCGTTGCACATCGTTCAGGAGAGGGGCTTTACGGAGGTCAGGTATTGCACGAAGGCGTCCGGCTCCACGGCTTTGCTGAAGTAGTAACCCTGGCCTTCCTCGCAATGGAGCGCCTTGAGAAAATTCAGTTGTTCGAGGGTTTCCACCCCTTCGGCAATGACCGTCAGATTGAGGCTTTTGCCCAGGCTGATGATGGCGCCGACCAGAGCCGCGTCGTTGCTGTCACGGCCCAGGCCACGAATGAACGATTGATCGATTTTCAGTACATCGATGGGAAACCGTTGCAAGTAACTCAGGCTGGAATAGCCGGTGCCGAAGTCATCGATGGCCAGCCGTACCCCCAATGCCTTGAGCCGACTCAGCGCGACCATCGTGGCATCGACATTCTGCATCAATACGCCTTCGGTGATTTCCAGCTCGAGCAAGGCCGGGTCCATGCCTGTGTTCTGGAGTATCTGTTCGATGCCGTCGACAAAATCCCGCTGGCGGAAATCGATGGCCGACACGTTCACCGACATGCACAGATTCGGCAGGCCCTTTGCCTGCCAGGTACGGGCTTGCCGACAGGCCTGGGCCAGCACCCATTTGCTCAACGGCACGATCAAGCCGCTGTCTTCGGCCACTGCAATGAAGTCTGTCGGGTAGATCCAGCCGTGCCCCGGTTTTTGCCAGCGGATCAACGCCTCGGCGCCGACCACCTTGCCGCTGCCCAGGTCGAGTTTCGGTTGGTAGTGCAGGACAAACTCGTTCCGCTCCAGTGCCAGGCGAATCCCCGACTCGATGGTCTGCTGTTCCCGCGCGCGCTGGTTCATCTCATCGATGAAAAAGCTGAAATCGTTGGGGCCGCTTTCCTTGACGTTGCGCATCGCGGTTTCGGCTTTCTTGATCAGTGCGATGGCATCGAAACCGTCATCGGGATAGATGCTGATGCCCAGGCTGGCCGTCACGCTCAAGTCGTGCCCGGCGACGTGCTGGGGCGCACGTATGGCGTTCAACAGTTTTTCGGCGATGCCCTTGGTCTGTTGGGGGTGGTGGATGTCGGCCAGGATCACCACAAATTCGTCGGAGCCGTAGCGAAACACCGAGTCGGAGGCGCGCACGCAGGCCACCAGGCTTTGCCCGACACGCTTGAGCATCTCGTCACCGGTCGGGTGGCCCAACGCATTGTTGATGCGCTTGAAGCGGTCGAGCCCCAGAAACATCACCGCCAGTTGTTTGTCATGGCGTCTGGACAAGGCCAGGGACTGGTTCAGCCGGTCACCCAGCAAGGTGCTGTTGGGCAGCTCGGTCAACACGTCGTACTGCAACAGATGAGACACCTTGAGCAGTTCATGGACCCGGGCTTCGATGGTTTGCTCAAGGCTCAGTACTTTCATCGCCGCGTCCTGCGCCATCTGCCACTTCCAGGTCAGGGCGCTGGCCATCTGGCGGATTTCCAGGCTGTCGAAAGGTTTTTTCAACACCAGCAATTGATCGCCGAACTCCAGCCGTTCGGCCATGGCTTCCCAGGTGTAATCGGAGAACGCCGTGCACAGCGCGATTTGCAGGTTAGGGTCGACCTTCCAGAGCCGCTCGATGGTTTCCAGACCATCCCAGCCAGGCGGCATGCGCATGTCGGTGAACGCCATGGCGTAAGGGCGACCTTCTGCCTGGGCCCGCTTGACCAGTTTGAGTGCTTCCTGGCCCTGATAGGCGGAGTCGAGCTGGAAGACCAGCCGAGTCGTTTGCGGGGTGTCGAACAGCGCGGCTTCAGTGCCGGCGAGGGTGAGTTCATCGTCGGTATCGGCGCCCAGGATCTTGCGGAAGTCCTCATGGATCGAGGGCGTGTCATCGATGATCAGAATGCGCCGGTTGGCCTGGATGAACGGAGTTTTCATTCCTTGTCCTCCGTGGCACGTTGCGAATCACCCGGCATTGCTCCGGGATTGTGATTCGCGCACACGATGCTCCCGGCTTTCAACAGTTCGGCGGCCTGCTGGCTGCTGACCGCTTTGCTGAAGTAGTAGCCCTGGGCATTCATCGGTGAACCGGTGGCCATCAGCGAAGTACGTTGCTCCTGGGTTTCGACACCTTCGGCGATGATGCCGATCCCGACGTCGCGGGCGAAATTGATAATGGCCCGCAAGGTGGTGGCGCTGGCCGCGTCGTGGGCGGCGGTGTCGATGAACGCCTGAGCGAGTTTCAGGTGATTGACCTGGTAAGTCTTGAGGTAGTCGAACGAAGAGTATTCGGTGCCGAAGTCATCGATGGCGATCTTCACCCCCAGCTCACGCAGGCGTGGCAGGATATCGTTGTGCGTCCACTTGGTCTGGGCCAGGGTCGCTTCGGTGACGTCGAAACGCAGGTCCCACGGGCACAGATCCCAGCGGGCAGTGGTGCGCAACACGTCATAGATCAGCTCGGGACCACTCTTGAGCTGGGCCAGGGACAGTTTTATCGCCACCACCGGTGGTGCCATGCCTTCATCGCGCCACTGGTGCATTTGCCGACAGGCGCGCTCCAGCACCCAGTGACCGAGGGCGATGATGATGCCGGTCTTTTCCGCCGCGGGCAGGAATGCGGGGGCTTCCAGTAAACCGCGTATGGGGTGATTCCAGCTGACCTGCGCTTCCATGCCGAGGATCTTGCCACTGCTCAGGTCTACTTCCGGCCAGTAACGCAGTTCGAGCTCGTCGCGTTCGATGGCGGTTTTCAAGTCGTTGGCGATGGTCATGCGCTCGACCACTTCCTGATTGATTTCCTCGGAATGGAAGTGGTACTGGTTGCGGCCCTTTTCCTTGGAGCGATACAGCGCCATGTCGGCCTGGGTCAACAGGCTGTCGGCGCTGAGGCTGACCTGGGCGTAGCTGCTAATGCCGATACTGACCGAGACCCGCACGTCGTTGCCGGCCAGGGAGTAGGGCAGCACCAGCGCATCGCGGACCTTGGCGGCCAGGGCTGCTGACTGGGTCGGATCGCCGACGTCCAGTTGCAGGATCGCGAACTCGTCGCCCCCCAGACGGGCGACCACGTCGTTTTCCCGCACGCAGGTTTTGATCCGTCGGGCGACCTCCTGCAGCAACAGGTCACCCACCGGGTGGCCCAGGGTGTCGTTGATGCGCTTGAAGTGATCCAGGTCCAGGTAAAACATGGCGAACGGGGTGGCCCCGCGCCGGGCGGCGGCGAACGCCTGATGCAGGCGCTCGATCAGCGTCGCGCGGTTGGCCAGCCCGGTCAGCCCGTCGGTGCGGGCCAGCAGGGCGATCTTTTCCTCGGCCAGTTTGCGTTCGGTGATGTCGATGATGATGCCTTCGACTTCCAGCAAGCGGCCTTCATCGTCGCGCACCGGGATGTAGCGGTTTTCGACCCAGCGCCAGTCACCGTCGCCGGTGCGCATCCGGAATTCGATGGAAGCACCGGCTGCATGGCGGTCCAGCACCCGCGCCATGGCGGTGTCGACTTTCTCTTGATCGTCGGGATGGATCAGCTCCTGAGCCCAGTTGGAAGAAGCCACCAGGGCCGCCGCGATGTGGCCGTATTTGGTGATGTTGTGGGAGATATACATCAACGGAAACGACGGTTCGCCCCGCAGCCGATACAGAATGGTCGGGCTGTTCTGCACAATGATGTTGGCGTCGGACAGCTCCCGGGTGCGCTCCTCGACCGCTTGCTCCAGCAGGGACATCTTCAGTGCCGCGTCTTCGGTCATTTGCCACTTGGCGGTCAATGCGCTGGCCATCTGGCGGATTTCGATGGCATCGAACGGTTTTTTCAGGATCAGCAGGCGATCGCCCAGATCCAGGCGCTCGTCGATGTCTTCCCAGGAATAGTCGGAATACGCGGTGCAGAGCGCTACTTGCAGCTTGGGATCGACCTGCCACAGGCGTTCGATGGTTTCCAGGCCGTCCCAGCCCGGCGGCATGCGCATGTCGATGAAGGCCATCGCGTAGGGTGAGTCATTCGCCAGCGCGGTCTCGACCTTGTCCAGCGCCTCACGGCCCTGAAACGCGGATTCGATGATAAAACCTTGCGACGATACCGACACGGGGGTGCCGAACAGGGCGTTTTCAGCGCTGGCCAGACTGTCGTCTTCGATCGATGACGGGCTGAGAATCTTGGCGAAATCCTCGTGGATCGACGCGGTGTCGTCGACGATGAGAATCCGACGATTAGTCCGCGCAAGCAGCGTATTCACTGACATGCGCCTGTACCGACAGCAGTTTGGTGCGATGAGCTCATAGAGGGTATCCCTTCCCTGAGTGCAGGACGGAGCGGGCATCGTTTGGATCCGAGTGACCTGAGCATAGTCGTCCGGTCGGATATTCGCCCGGTTGACTGAAACGAATCATTTGCGGAGTCGGTCGGAAAATCATCTAGCCTGTAGCTCAGGCTCGGGAAAGTCAGAGGAAGTTTTTTCGCGCCTGACATAAAGAGGCTGGTTTCACTTGAGGTATCGCCATGGAAGAGCAGCTCCCCACGACTGTGACCGATAAACCCACGTTACTGCTGGTCGACGATGAGGAGTCGATTCTCAACAGCCTGCGCCGCCTGCTGCGCAGCCAGCCCTACGAGGTGCTGCTGGCCACCAGCGGTGCCCAGGCCCTGGAAATCATGGAGCAGCGGTCGGTCGATCTGGTGATGAGTGACGCGCGAATGCCTAATATGGACGGCGCCACGCTGCTGGCCCACGTCCATCAGCGCTACCCCGACACCACCCGGATCATGTTGACCGGTTATGCCGACCCCTCGGCCATTATCAAAGCCATCAATGAAGGGCAGATCCATCGTTACATCAGCAAGCCCTGGCACGATGAGGAAATGCTGCTGACGCTGCGGCAATCGCTGGCCTATCAGTATTCCGAGCGTGAGCGGTTGCGTCTGGTGCAGGAGACCTGGGACCAGAACGAAAAACTGAAGCTGCTCAACACCACCCTGGAAAAACACGTCGCGGCCCGCACCAGCGAGCTGCAACAGACCGCTGACATGCTGGACCTGGCTTACGAAGAGCTCAAACGCAGCTATGTCACCGGCACGGAAGTGTTTTCGTTGCTGGCCAACCTGCGCCTGCCACCTGCCAAGCAGACCAACCGGCAGATCATCGAACTGGTGCGGGTGTACTGCAAACTCCATCACCTGGACGAAGCCACCAGTCGAGACCTGACCATGGCGGCGGCGCTCTACAACATCGGTAAATTGAGCTGGACCGACAGCATGATGAGCACGCCTTCGGATCTGCTGCATCACAATGACCGCGAGCGCTATCGGGGTTATCCGAAGCAGAGTGAGTCGCTGCTGATGACGCTCGACCCGATGAAAGATGCCGCGCGGCTGATCCTGCATCACCAGGAGCGTTGGGACGGCAGCGGTTTTCCCGATCGGCTCAAGGGCGAGGCCATTCCGCTCGGTTCACGGTTGCTGAAACTGGCGGTGGATTTCATCGAGTTGCAGCGTGGGCTGATCCTCGAACGGCAGATGAACAGCGATGAAGCCCTGGTGTATATCCGCCAGTACGCCGGTCGGCTCTATGACCCGGAACTGGTGGAGGATTTCATTAAGGTCTGTGCTGCTTACCTGAGCGATGTGACGCTGGCCGATCCGACGGTCAAGGTGCTGACCACCCGGGACTTGGCGGCGGGCATGATCCTGGCGCGCAACCTGAATGCCGACAACGGCATGCTGCTGCTCAATGCCGGCAAGGTGTTGAACGGGCCGCTGGTGGAGAAGCTGATCGCGTTCGAGGCGATGGAAGGTGCCAAGTACAGCATTTTTGTGAAAGTGCCGGAGGAAGTGGCGATTCTCGAGACGAGTTGAGTCTGTAGGAGCGAGGCTTGCCCKCGAAGAACGATGACGCGTAGTACCTGAAAAAACGCGGTTCATTCTTCGCGGGCAAGCCTCGCTCCTACAGGGAGGCTGCGGAAATTTTTTTCGGCGTGACGAAAAGCCGGCGCTCATGTGATCCTTGCGCCTTTACCCAAGGCCAATCCTGATCCATGACGCTTTCATCCGCCGCTTCGCCCCGCATCATCCACATTGCCGCTGCCCTGTTGATCGGCCCCGACGGTCGCACCTTGCTGGTGCGCAAGCGCGGCACCCAGGCGTTCATGCAGCCGGGGGGCAAGATCGAGGCTCATGAGCAACCGGTCCACGCCCTGGCCCGTGAGCTGGAGGAGGAATTGGGACTGGTCATCGATCCGGCGCACGCCACCTACCTGGGGCCATTCTCGGCACCGGCCGCCAACGAGCCGGGTTTTGTCGTACTGGCCGAACTGTTTCAGCTGACCATCGATTCTGACGTTTGCCCGGCGGCGGAAATCGAAGAGGTGCGCTGGATCGACCCGGCCACCGACGGCGATCTCACGCTGGCGCCATTGACACGAGACCTGATCTTGCCGTTTTATCGAGCTTCACTGATCGAAACCGCCTGATCACCCAGACCCTCTGACTTCAAGGACAGGATGCCCATGATTCCACTTCAAGACTTGCTGATTTTTGCCGCCGCGGCGTTGCTGATGGTACTCACGCCGGGGCCGAACATGATCTACCTGATCTCCCGTTCCATCTGCCAGGGACGCAAGGCCGGGGTGACGTCATTGCTGGGTGTGGTCGCGGGATTTCTAGTGCACCTGTTCGCTGCTGCAGCGGGTTTGACCGCGGTGTTCATGGCCGTGCCGGTGGCCTACGAGGTGCTGAAGTGGGCCGGTGCGTTGTACCTGATGTGGCTGGCCTGGCAGGCGGTCAAGCCCGGTGCGCGTTCGCCGTTCGAGGCGCAGCAGTTGCCGGCGGACTCGTCACGCAAATTGATCACGATGGGTTTTCTCACCAGCGCTCTGAACCCGAAGATCGCGGTGTTTTATCTGTCGGTGTTTCCGCAGTTCATTTCCCCTGAGCACGGTTCGGTGTTCAACCAGAGCATCATCCTCGGCCTGACCCAGATCAGCGTGAGCTTCAGCGTCAACCTGCTGATCGCGCTGTTCGCCGCAGGCATCGCCTCCTGGTTCGTCAACAACCCGAACTGGCTGGCGATGCAGCGCTATTTCATGGGCTTCGTCCTGTCCGGGCTGGCGGTGCGGTTGATGTTTGAGCAGCGGCGAGTGGCCTGAACATGTGGATTCAGCGGCTTGATGCCAGTCATGCCCTG
This sequence comes from Pseudomonas sp. 05N433, assembly GCF_056396925.1. NCBI lineage: Bacteria > Pseudomonadati > Pseudomonadota > Gammaproteobacteria > Pseudomonadales > Pseudomonadaceae > Pseudomonas > Pseudomonas sp. 05N433. The sequence goes on from NZ_JBFTML010000006.1 coordinate 52,870, forward strand.
GATTATCGGGCGCTGATGCTCGAAGCCTACGACTCGCATCCCCAGGCGTTCACTTCCAGCGTGCGCGAGCGCGCCACGATGCCGCTGGGGTGGTGGGAGTCGCGCCTGACCAGCAAGCTGGACCGGGTGCTCGGGGCGTTCGAGGAAGGGGAACTGGCAGGCATCGTCGGCCTGGCCTTCGAGTCTCGGGAAAAGGCCCGGCACAAGGCGACGCTGTTTGGCATGTACGTGACCGGCAAGGTGCGCCAGCGCGGGCTCGGTTATCAACTGTTACAGGCGGCGTTGGCTGAAGCGCAGAGTCATCAAGGCCTGAGGCTGATCCAGCTGACCGTCACCGCCGGCAACGAAGCCGCCTTCAGGCTGTATCAGCGCTGCGGCTTCGTGCAGTTTGGCCTGGAACCGTTGGCGGTGCGGGTCGGCGAAGACTACTTCGACAAGATCCACATGTGGCGCGAGATCACCCCTGAGCCTTGATCGTTCTATCGGACGGCACTAACCCCATCCAGCGTCGAAAACGACGTGTCCTTGGCCGTCAGCAAAAAGTCGCGCATGTACGGCGCATCCAGCATGTCGGCGCGGATCCCGGCATACAACGTCGCAAACAAGCCTTTCTCCCCCAGTCGCTTGGCCTTCACATAACCCCGTGAACTGTACTCATGCAGCGCCCAATGGGGCATGCCGCAGACACCGCGACCGCTAGCCACCAGTTGCATCATCATCACCGTCAGTTCCGAGGTGCGCACCTGCGCCGGTTCGATGTCGGCCGGCTCCAGGAAGCGGGTGAAGATGTCCAGCCGATCGCGTTCCACCGGGTAGGTGATCAAGGTTTCCGTGAGCAGGTCTTCGGGCACGATGTACGGTTTGCTCGCCAAGCGGTGTTGGTTCGCCACCGCGAGCATGGCTTCGTAGGTGAACAACGGCACGTAAGTGATGCCCACCAGTTCCAGCGGATCGGAGGTCACCACCAGGTCCAGGTCGCCTCGGGCCAGCGCCGGCAGCGGGGCGAAGGAGAAGCCCGAGGCCAGGTCCAGCTCGACTTCCGGCCAGGCATCGCGGAACTGGTCGATGGTCGGCATCAGCCACTGGAAGCAACTGTGGCACTCGATCGCCATGTGCAGACGCCCCGCCGTGCCACCGGCCAGCCGTGCAATGTCGCGCTCGGCACTGCGCAGCAACGGCAGGGTGGCGTCGGCCAGTTGCAGCAGGCGCAAGCCGGCACTGGTGAAGCGCACCGGTTTGGTCTTGCGCACGAACAGCGGCATGCCCATGCGTTCTTCCAGCTCCTTGAACTGGTGGGACAGCGCCGATTGGGTCAGGTGCAGGCGGTCGGCTGCATCCACCAGGCTGTCGGCTTCGCGCAGGGCGTGCAGGGTTTTCAGGTGACGGATTTCAAGCACCGAGGGCTCCATGAGGAAAACTTGTGATCAACACGAAAAGGTTGAGTTTGTCTCATGTTGGCTGAGCTGTCGACAATAGCAGCATGTTTTACAGCATCCTTTATAGAGAGAAATTCACCATGGCCCTGGCCCACACACTTGGTTTTCCGCGCATCGGTGCCGACCGCGAACTGAAAAAAGCCCTCGAAGCCTACTGGAAGGGCGATCTCGATCAGGACGCCCTGAACAGCGTCGGCCGCCAACTGCGCGCCACCCACTGGCAATTGCAGAAAGACGCCGGCATCGACCTGCTGCCCGTCGGCGACTTCGCCTGGTACGACCAGGTACTGACCCATTCCCTGACCTTCGGTGTGATCCCCGAGCGTTTCGACAGCGTCAAGGATGAACGCGGCCTGCCGACCCTCGACACTCTGTTCGCCATGGCGCATGGCGCCACGGCGGCCTGCTGCGGCAGCGAACACGGCACCGCGCAATACGCCCAGGAACTGACCAAGTGGTTCGACACCAATTACCACTACCTGGTCCCGGAATTCAGCGCCGACCAACCATTCAAACTGAGCTGGGAACAGCTGTTCGATGAAGTCGAAGAAGCCAAGGCCCTCGGCCACAACGTCAAACCGGTGATCATCGGCCCGCTGACTTACCTGTGGCTGGGCAAAGCCAAAGGCAACGACTTCGACAAGCTCGACCTGCTGGAGCGCCTGCTGCCGATCTACGGTGAAATCCTCGGCCGCCTCGCCGCCCAAGGCGTGGAGTGGGTGCAGATCGATGAGCCGATCCTGACCCTCGACTTGCCACAGGCCTGGAAAAACGCCTTCGAGCGCGCTTACCACATCCTCCAATACTCGCCACTGAAAAAACTCGTGGCCACCTACTTCAGTGGCCTGGAAGACAACCTCGGGCTGGCCGTCGGCCTGCCTGTACAAGGTTTGCACATTGACGCGGTGCGTTCGCCGGATCAGCTCGGCCAGGTTTTGGATCGACTGCCGACCTACAAGATTCTTTCGGTGGGGCTGGTCAACGGCCGCAACGTCTGGCGCTGCGAACTGGAGCAAGCCCTGGCACAACTGCAATTTGCCCAGGAGCGCTTCGGCGATAACTTGTGGGTCAGCAGTTCCTGCTCGCTGCTGCACAGCCCGGTGGACCTTGCGCGTGAAGACAAACTCGACCCCGAACTGAAAAGCTGGCTGGCGTTTGCCGTGCAGAAGTGCGGTGAGATCGCCGTGCTGCGCGATGCCCTGAACGATCCGCAAGCGCCCAAGGTGCAAGCCGCCCTGGCTGAAAGCCGCGCCATTCAGGCCAGCCGCGCCCAATCGCCGCGTATCCACAAGGCGGATGTCCAGGCCCGCATCAACGCCATCGGCGCGGCAGACAGCCAACGCCATTCGCCGTTTGCCAAACGGATCGAGCAACAGCGCGCGCGCTTGCAGCTGCCGGCATTCCCGACGACCACCATCGGCTCGTTCCCGCAAACCGGTTCGATCCGCCTGGCTCGTCAGGCCTTCAAGCAAGGCAAACTCTCGGCCAACGATTACACCGATGCCATGCACAGCGAAATCCGCCACGCCGTGAAAATCCAGGAACGCCTGGGGCTGGACGTGCTGGTGCACGGTGAAGCCGAGCGCAACGACATGGTCGAGTACTTCGCCGAGCAACTGGACGGCTACCTGTTCACCCGTTTCGGCTGGGTCCAGAGCTACGGTTCGCGCTGCGTCAAGCCGGCGATCATCTACGGCGACCTGAGTCGCCCGAACGCCATGACCGTCGACTGGATCACCTACGCGCAAAGCCTGACCGACAAGATCATGAAAGGCATGCTCACCGGTCCCGTGACCATGCTGATGTGGTCGTTCCCACGTGAAGACGTCTCGCGCAAAATCCAGGCGCAGCAGTTGGCGTTGGCCCTGCGTGATGAAGTGGTCGACCTGGAAGCTGCGGGCATCAAGATCGTCCAGATCGACGAAGCCGCGTTCCGCGAAGGCCTGCCGCTACGCCGGGCGCAATGGCAGGAATACCTCGACTGGGCGGTGGAAGCGTTCCGCTTGAGCGCCTCCGGTGTGCGTGACGAAACCCAGATCCACACCCACATGTGCTACAGCGAATTCAATGACGTGATCGAGTCCATCGCGGCGATGGACGCCGACGTAATCACCATCGAAACCTCGCGCTCGGACATGGAATTGCTGGAGGCCTTCGAAGCCTTCGACTACCCGAACGACATCGGCCCGGGCGTCTACGACATCCACTCGCCCCGGGTGCCGGACACGGCCGAGATGGTCAAGTTGATGAGCAAAGCGGTGAAGCGCATTCCTGCCGAGCGGTTGTGGGTAAACCCCGATTGCGGGTTGAAGACCCGGGCCTGGCCGGAGACTGAGGCGGCGCTGGTGAACATGGTGGCGGCGGCGCGGCAGTTGCGCAGTCAGTTGGCCTGAATCCTGCGGCGCCTGTTCTGGCGCCTTCGCGAGCAAGCCCGCTCCCACGGGGGAGAGGTCGATCACAGAAGTTGTGTACGACATCAATCCTGTGGGAGCGGGCTTGCTCGCGAAGCAGGCGACTTGGTCTTGAATACGACCGCTCAGTACCCTAGCCGTAGGTCACCGACTGTGTGAACACCAGCGAAACGGGATAGTTGCCATACAAGCCTCTTACGCTGAGCTGGTGTGTGCCAGAACCCACTCCAAAAAGGACAGACTGCCAGAAGCCATTAGTGCCCACGTAAACGCGGTCCTGAACGACGATCCCATTGAGCAATATCTGCACCATTGCACCGGGCGCGGCAACGCCATTCACGCTGATACCGGTCGTCCTTGTGTGCTGGTAGTCATACAGGCTCTGACCTCTTGCATTAAGCGCCAGTAATATGTGCGGTCTGACGGGAGCCGGTTCGGGTGCCAATACACTGAATGTCCACAGGTTCGAGGTTCGCCCTGTGGGTTGCTCCATAACGGTAAGTCGATAAAACGACGAGGCCGTTACTGTGACGGTGTAACTCCAGTTGCCGCTGTCGGGCACTTTGAATGAGTCGATGGGTTTCGGGACATTATCGTTTTGGAACAGTGTAAGTGTGCTATCCGGTTTACCCGTGCCGGACAACGTCACGCGATTGGTTTTGGTGCTGCCGCCGTTGGGAATCGAAGCGTTTGTATTGGCATCGATCGCTCTATTGATGAGCAGACTCCAGGTCTTGTTCAGGAGTGTTAACTCACGAACAGGGAAAAACGTGTCGACGCCACCCTTGTTGTTGAAGTTCGCAATCGAAAGCCCCATCACCTGACCGCCATCCTTGAACAGTTCAAGTTGCTGACGGTTGATGACTCCGCTCAACCCACTTGTCACATGATCGGCAGTAATCACGCCATCGAACAATATGATGGGATGATCGGCTCCCGCCGTATTGCTTCCACCCAAGGCCACGCGCATTCGGGTCCCTATGGCGATAAATAGCCAGCGCGCCAGACTCCAGCGCGCATCGCCTTGAAACGTGCTGAGGTCCAGCGTCTTGTGATCCGGCGCTTGTGCAATGCTGAGGCTCGGAAACACGATGGCTTCATCGGGTACAGCGGTGACTTCATAAGTGGTGACGCCGGAGTATTGGTCAGGTAGTTCGGGCTGGGACACACGGTATCGAAGTTTCATGAAGTGACGCAGGTTGGCGGGCACTGTCGTCAGTGGCAATTCGATCAGTAGCGTACCGTTGGCGTTACCTGGCTGCGTGGCCACGACAGGGCTGCCCAAGCCGGCGCGGCCAATCACGATCAGAGCGATACGATGGGCGGCGGACATGCCTTTATAGGTGATTTCGACGGTCGTGCTTTTTTCGGTAAGCCGCGGATTGATTCGGTTGCCGGAGGACACCTCAACGAGCGTTGGAGGCGGGAGCTCCAGAGCCACATCCCCAACGCGTAACTCCAGTTCGGGCGCCGTCAGCGGCAGTGCTCGGTTACGTTCAATGTACCAGTCGATACGGATGACCTGGTGGTTCAGCGAGTCGATCAGTTCGAACGTCAATCTGAACTCAATGTCCTTACCGATGTGAGCGGCGGTAATGGGTAGCGAGTCGACCCAGACGAGTCTGTCGTCAGCGGTCCACACCTGAAGGTAAACCGTGTCGCCGACCTGGGTATGGGCCTTTGCCGGGCAAATGGCCGGAGTGCCGAAGGGAATATCCTTGGGATCGAGTACACCGTTTTCGTCCTTGCCGACATTGACGACATCCAAGGTGTCTTGGACGGGGCCGATGTGCAAAAGCAAAGCATGAGATTCCAGGGGGGCGAGGTGATTTTCCCCGGTTACGGTGTAAGTAGCCTTGAATGAGCCACTCAGGTACGTGTCAAAGTGCCTCGTGTCGATCTCGAACGGCACGATGATTCCCGCCCCTGGGATCACCATCGAACGAGTGACAAACCTCTCTTCTATTTGCAGGCGAGTGGTGCCACCTGCGCTCGTGCTCAGACAGGTCAACGTTACCTTATCGCCAATTTCAAGCCCCTTGATGTCCGGGCCGACATACACAACTGTCTCTGCAAGGTCTGGCGACAGTACGCCGCCATGGGCCTGGGGGGCTGTAGGGGCGGGCCCRCGATATTTTTCGCCGATCAGCTCGGGAGAGTACGGGTAGGACGGCGTGCGGATCTTCTCGCCTTTCTCGATTCTGATGCGTTCGTAACTCAGCGTTATGGTCTCAGGGGCGAGTTGCTTCACGACCGCATAGGGAACAGGGAACGTTACGCTGGGTGTCCTGTAGATCAGGGGACCAAAGAGACGTGAAAATTCGGTCCTGGGGTCATAAAGCTTGAGCTCCACGGTGTCCCCGGTGATGGCGTCCCCCCTTTTAACGGGCACGACAACTTCCATTGGATGGCCATCGAGAGTGTCGATGAACAACACGTCATCCACCGTTTCATTTACCCAGCACATGTCCAGATAGGTTTTATCCGGAACCAGCTCCCCGTCACCAATTTTTGAAGTGTGGCTGCTGTTGTGCACCTGATCGTGAATTCTGTAACTGACGAGCAATGGCTTGGCAGGCCCTATCAATTCAAGAACGGATGATGGGACAAAAATCGTGATGTCCTGATCAATCTCTTCGGGCTTGATCACGTAAGCGACGAGCTGATTGCCTACAGTCATCAAAACTGTGTCCCCCGGGCTCATGATCGGCCAGCGCGGAATGATGAAATCAACGCCTCTCTCAACCATCGCCTGATCGATAATCGATGGGAATTCAGGGGCTTGCAAAGGCACTCGTTCGCTGGAGTTGCCCGTCGGATCGAGGCTGTCCGGGAAGGTCGGCTTGAACCATACGACGATTCCGTCCGAGGACTCGGGGCCATTGCCGCTGGTGCGCTCGACGGTGTACCACAACCGGTGGATGCCCGGTCTTTCAATGGCGCCTCTGGGAATGAAACTGAGTACGTCCTGGTTGTTGTGATCGGAAGGGACCACGACTGTCTTGATCAGGGTACCTTCCTCTGTCGGATCCGGGACCTGGCCCGGCTCAAGGCGTTTGCCCATGTACAGCCGTATCGTGTCTTGCGCCGCCATCAATTCGTAGGAGTGGAAGAGAATCAGCCAGCCAATTCCGGCGCCAGCCGTTTCGTCAGCGTTGACCCCGTACGATGCCACGGGGTAGTCGACCTTGTGCCAGCCAGGAATCAGGGCAGGATACAGATTGAGTATTCCATACTGCGTAAATACCCCCTCTGACTTGATCTCTGCGAAGGGATCGACCGGTTGCTGCGGGCTTTCGTGTTGCAGTGCGGCCAATTGTTCTGCTGTAAAAGCGCTCATAGCATGCTCCGATTTTGAGATGGTGCCTGAACCGCTGGGCATTGGTGCGTCAGAGGATTGAAGGCTCGAAGCTGGCGGCTGGCAACTGTCATAAATAACAGGCTGAGGTTGTTTTCCGATGAGCGGTGGGCCCGCATGCCCCACAACCGTTCAGCACTCTTCATCAAACTGTCACGTAACTGTGGCAGCGCGCTTGAACAAACTTCATCAGACTCGCGCTCTACTGGAGTTCTGCGTTTCGGTGTTTTTCATGCGTGCACGATTTTTATCCACAGCGGTCTTTCTGATCGCTGTGTTGTTCAATTTCCCGTCTTTGGCGGCGTCTCGTTGCGATGTCAATGTTCCGACCGAACGGGTCGATCTGGATCAGGTGAGTCTGGCGTATCAGAGCATCGGCCGTGCGTCCGACCCTGCGTTGTTGCTGGTAATGGGCCTGGGCGGGCAGTTGATTCACTGGCCGGATGAGGTAGTGGTCGCGTTGTGTCAGCAGGGTTTCCGGGTGATTCGCTATGACAATCGCGATGTTGGCCTGTCCACTTGGCGCCAGGCACCGGCCGAGGCCAACCTGACGTTCGAAGTGCTGCGCTACAAACTCGGTTTACCGGTGGCCGCGCCTTATACGCTGACCGACATGGCCGACGATGCACTGGGGTTGATGGACGCGTTGCACGTCGAGCAATTTCACGTGCTGGGCGCCAGCATGGGCGGGATGATCGCCCAGCATCTGGCGGCGATGGCGCCGCAGCGGGTCGAGAGCCTGACGTTGCTGATGACCAGCTCGGGTGCCGAAGGCTTGCCGGCGCCGAGTGCGGCGCTGGTGCAGTTGCTCGCGCGACGCAGTGCGCCGAATCGTGAAGTGGCGCTGGAGCAACAGGCTGATTTGCTGGCGGCGCTGGGCAGTCCTTCGGTCACTGATGATCGGCAGGCGTTGCTGCATCAAGCGGCGCTGTCTTATGACCGGGCGTTTAACCCGGAAGGCGTTAAGCGCCAGATCACGGCGATCCTTGCCGAGCGCAGTCGTGTAGATCTGCTCAACCAACTGCGCGTGCCGACGCTGGTGGTTCACGGCACCGCTGATCCGTTGTTGCCGGTGATGCATGGCGTGCATCTGGCGGCACACATTCGTGGCAGTCAGTTGAAGTTGATTCCGGGGCTGGCCCATCGTTTTCAGGAAGCGTTCAAGGCACCGTTGCTGGCGGCGGTGTTGCCGTATTTGCAGGCCCATCGCGAAGATACTTCGCACTGGGCGCAGATTGATCCGGTGGCAACTCCCAATCTTCTGTAGTTCCCAATCCAAATGTGGGAGCGGGCTCTTGTGGCGAGGGAGCTTGCTCCCGCTGGGCTGCGAAGCAGCCCCAATCCTGCACAGGCTGCTCAGTCTCAGGTAATCCGCATTGACCTGTTTACGACTGCTGCGCAGCCGAGCGGGAGCAAGCTCCCTCGCCACAAAAGCGCCTCAACTACAGAGGAAGCTGTTTTACGTTGGGACGAAGTTATCGAGCATCCGGTTCACCGCCAGTTCACCCAGCATGACGGAGTTCTGGATGCCGAGCACGGTATTGCGCTGCGGGCCGTTCAGCTGCCCCGCGAAATCACTCAACATCACGCTCGCCGCCGCTAGGGACTCGCAGGCGTTGACCAGTAGGGTTTCGTTATCGGCGTTGGGTGCGACGAGGTAAAGGGTGCTGGGTTTGCGTGGGGTGTCTTTGGGAATGACCGGTTTGAGGTAGTAATCGAGGGCGCGCTCGGCGGCTTCGTTGAGCTTTTTGGAGTCTGGGGTTTCGTAGGGGGAAACGTCGTCGGTTTCCGGTGGATTTGGCGTGATCTTGAACATTGAACTGGAGCTCCTGTTAGTAGAGCTGCAACTCATCTCGCTACTAAACGGAATGGGTGGCAGCTGTGCGCAAGTTAGTAGACCGGCCTCCAGTCAAAACCGGCGCGCCCGAGGGCGCCATGCGCACAGCCACCTTCAAGTGCAGGCAACTGCCTGACTGGATGACATTTATGCGACCGGAAAAAGCCGGGCTACTAAACCCGATCACTGGGAATCAGTGACACGAACCAAGTTACCGACGGCCCCCCAGGCGCACAAGCCAGCGGATTCTGACGTGGTTGTAGGCGACGACGCAAGGCGCTGTAGCTTTCAGGAAGTAACGCTAAACAGAACTAAACACGTCTGCCCAAACACCCCAAAACCTGTGGGAGCGGGCTTGCCCGCGATGGCGGTGTGTCAGTCACCGCAGATGTCGTCTGGGCCGTCATCGCAGGCAAGCACGGCTCCCACACAGGCTCAGCCTGCGGGCATATCGTTCAAACTTTCTCCTCCTGAAGACATATCAATGTGCCACTACAGTTTTTGCCGATGCTGCCGACATAAGCAGCATCGTTAATAATCATAGGGACTTGATCCATGAATCTTCACGTTCTACGCACCTGGGCAGCACTGATGTTGTTCGCCTGCCTGACCCTCACCGGTTGTGCCCACGTGCAACCTCCAGTACCGCTGGACCAGCAGTTCTGGGATGCCAAAGAACCGACTATTGGCGTGGCGATCACTGTGGTGCCCGAGCCGGTGCTGGCATTGACCGGCAATCAGGGGCTTCTCGATTACGCCATCAACAAGGGCGTTAACAGCAAGCTCAGTGACAACGTCGCAAAATGGCAAGTGGGCGACCTTCACACCTTGCCGGATGTCCTTGTCGCCAAGCTGCAGGCCAAGGGTTACAAAGCCAAGCGGATCAACGAGCCGGTCGACCTGAATGCGTATAAGGAAACCAGTTTCCGCGAAGGCTACATGACCCGTGACATGACGCCGGTCAAGGCCGCCTACGGCGTCGATCGTCTGCTGCTGGTGAATGTCTACGCCACCGGTGCCACCCGCAGCTACTACAGCGTTGTGCCGACCAGCGTACCGATGGCGCAGGTGGGCGGACAGGGCATGGTAATCGATCTGGCAGACAACAAACTGCTGTGGTTCAAACCCTTTGTCGCTACGCAAGCCGCCCAGGGCGAATGGGACGAGCCGACCTATACCAACTTGTCCAACGCGTTCTATCAGGCTATGGACAATAGCCGTCAGCAAATGATCACCCCGTTCGCGCAATGACGCGCCTGCCCATAGTGGCGGGTGCGCTGGCCCTGCTGATGCTGACGGGGTGTGCGCAAAAACCGGCTCCTGAGGCCGGTTTCAAGGACCAGAGTGCCTTGCCTTACATCCAGGCCCACGGGCTTAAGGTCGACGTGCAGTTGCCGCCATCCTTTGTGGGTGCCAGCACCGTGATTGACTCGCAGGCCGCTTTGAAGGCTGCGTCGTCGAGTCATAATCTGGTGGCCAGTTCAGGCAACGGTGCCGGGCTTGCCGGTTTGCTGGTGGCCAGCCTGATCAACACCCAGATGGGCAGCGGCAGCTTGCAGCGCGATGCTGAAAAAACCGCGCTCAACGAGGCGCGACCGATGGCCGACTTGCTTGCAGGCGTTCCATTGCAGGAGCGCCTGCAACAGCGCTATCAACAGGCTTCGCAAGCGGCCGGGTTCAAGCAAGGAGAAGGGCAGGTCACCGCACGCCTGGTGATTGAGCCCAAACTGATGCTTACCCCCGATCGCGGCAGTTTCGTGCTGATCAATCAGGTGCAGGTCCAGGATATTGCCGGTTCGGCGCTGTATCGCATGCGGATCGAAGTCGTCAGCCAGCCGATTCGGCGCTGTGGCAAGCAGTGCATCGACGACGGTGACCTCGATTTGGCGAAGGTCACGGCGGTGCTCGACGAGTGTATCGATGAATCGATGCGGGTTCTGGCCACTGACCTGATGCAGCCGACACCGCCAGCGACCGCCCAGGAAACCTTGCGTTATAACCTTGATGGCCAGCGAGTGGTCGAGCGTGGTTATCAACTGGCCAACAACGGAAACTATTGGCGTTATCGCAACCTCTACGGGGCGGTGAAATCGGTGCCGGTGCCGTTTGAGGATGCGTTGACACCAACGCAGTTGCAGAAGGTTTACGGGCAGTAACCACTTACACCTGCAGGAGCCGCCTTCGCAGCTCCTGCAGGTGTATTCAAATGCAGCAGGCCGCGATTTTTTTGAATTTAGCCGTGCAGGCGCACCCACACGCTGACCAGCACTGTCGCCGCCATCAACCACGCCACTGCCGCCACCGCCAGCGAAGCCTCCAGCCGCATCCGGTCGACCATCACATACAAGGTCGCCAGATAGACGAAGTACGGAAAGATCGACCACATGCCAAACACGATGGTGGTCTTCAGATCATCCAGTGAACGCCCTTTGCCGACGATGTAATGAGCGATCAGCGCAAAGGTCGGAAACAGCGGCACCAGGCCTGCGATGTAATAGTTTCTGGTCTTGGCCAGCATGGCGAGGATCACCACCACCGCCGCGCCCAGGGTTGCTTTGAAAATCAGGTCCATCAGTGGCTCAGCCCGTATTTCTTCACTTTGTCGAACAGTGTGGTCTTGGCCATCCCCAGTTCCTGACTGGCTTGGGTCAGGTTGCCGCCGCTGCGCTGCAAGGCATCGTTCAGCAGGTTGCGTTCGAAAGCTTCCACCGCTTCGGCGAAGGCCAGGCCCTGATTGCTGCCGCTGGCGCCGGTCTTCTTGAAGGCCGGCAGACCGAGGGCGAAGCGTTCGGCGACGTTGCGCAGTTCGCGCACGTTGCCTGGCCAGTCGTGGCTCATCAGAATCGACACGGTCTGGTTGTCCAGTTCAGGCAGCGAGCGGTCGAAGCGCAGGGATGACTGCTGCAAAAAGTGCTCGAACAATTGCAGGATGTCTTCGCGGCGTTCGCGCAGCGGCGGCAGTTCCAGGGTGACCACGTTCAAACGGTAATACAGGTCGCTGCGAAACTCGCCGGCCTTGCTCGACTCATCCAGGTCGGACTTGGTCGCGGCGATCACCCGGCAATCCACCGCCACGCTCTGGTTCGAACCCAGGCGTTCGAGGGTGCGTTCCTGCAGCACCCGCAGCAGCTTGATCTGCAACGGCAGCGGCATGCTTTCCACTTCGTCGAGGAACAGCGTGCCGCCATCGGCGTGTTCGATCTTGCCGATCCGCCGTTTGCCGGCACCGGTGAAAGCGTTGGCCTCGTGGCCGAAGATTTCGCTTTCGAACAGGTTCTCCGGCAGGCCACCGCAGTTCAGCGCGACGAACTGTTTGCTGTGCCGACGGCTGAAGTCGTGCAGGCAACGTGCAACCAGTTCCTTGCCGGTGCCGGTCTCGCCTTCGATCAGCACGTTGGCCGACGTATCGGCGACGTTGGCGATCAGTTCCCGCAGGTTCTGCATGGCCGGCGAGCGACCGATGATCCGGCCTTCGAGGGAATCGCGCTCGAACAGTTGGCGACGTAACGAGGTGACTTCCCGCGCCAGGCTGCGTTGCTCCAGTGCACGGCGGGCGACGTCCACCAGGCGTTCGGGGGAGAAGGGTTTCTCCATGAAGTCGTAGGCGCCTTTCTGCATCGCGCCGACGGCCATCGAGATGTCGCCGTGGCCGGTAATCAACACCACCGGCAGGCTGCGATCACGGGCCTTGAGCCGGGTCAGCAGTTCCAGGCCATCGATGCCCGGCAGGCGGATGTCGCTGATGACGATGCCGGCGAAGTTATCGCCCACCCGCTCCAGCGCTTCTTCGGCGCTGCCGACGCCGATGCAGGGAATGTCTTCGAGCGTCAGTGCCTGTTGGCAACCGAGCAGCACATGGGGGTCGTCTTCGACGATCAGCACACTTAGGTCGTTGTTCATATTGGCTCGGCGGGAGTAGGGCTTACCAACGGTAAACTGAGGACGAAGGTGGTGCCACCGCTGGCCGGGTGTTCGACACCCAGATGCCCGCCCGTGGCGGCTGCCAGGCTCGCCGACAGGGTCAGGCCGAGGCCCAGGCCCTGTTCGCCGGGCTTGGTGGTGAAGAATGGCTCGAACAGATGCTTGCGCGCTTCGGCATCGATGCCGTGGCCGTTGTCGCGCACCCGCAGGCGATACTTGCCGTCGTATTCCTCGCCTTCGAGCCACAACGTCGGTTGGGGCTGCGACTGCATGGCATCGAGCGCGTTGCCGATCAGGTTGACGAGGATCTGCTCCAGACGGGTCTGGTCGATCTGCACCTGCACGTCGGTGAAATCGCGATGCAGTTGCAGCGGCACGCTTTCCATCCGGCTGCCCAGCAGTTGCAGGGCGGCGTCCACGCCTTTGCCGAGGCTGGCCTGGCCCTGGTCATCGCCGCGTCGGGCGAAGGAACGCAGGCTGGCGGTAATCCGGCCCATGCGGTCGATCAGTTCATTGATGGTTTTGAGATTGGTGCTGGCCACATCCAGCTGACCGCGCTCCAGAAAGCGCACGGTATTGCCGGACAAGGTCCGCAAGGCTGCCAGCGGTTGGTTCAATTCGTGGGCGATACTGGTGGACATCTGGCCGATGGCCGCCAGTTTGCCGGCCTGGACCAGTTCATCCTGAGCGCGGCGCAAGGTTTCTTCAGCCTGCCGACGCTCACGAATCTGCCCCTTGAGCCGTTCGTTGCTGGCACGCAGGTCAGTGGTGCGTTCGGTAATCCGACGCTCCAGTTGATTGTTGGCTTCCTGCAAGGCTTCCCGCGCCGCGAGGCGGGTGGCGATCACTTTGCGGCGCTCGTTCCAGGCGATCAGCAGGAAGGCCACCAGGGCAAACGCCACCGCCACCAGGATTCCCTGATTGATCGCTTCACGCCGCAGGTCTTGCAGGGGCGTGAGCAGGGTGAAATTCCACGGGGTGTCGCTCAGCGGCCGGGTTTGCGACAGGTAGCTGATGTTCTCTTCATCGGACACCAGTTCGCTGTTGGCGGGGAAGGTCAGTTTTTCCTCGCCTTCAGCCAGTTTCTCTCGGGCCAGCGGTTGCAGTTCATTCAGCGGATACCAGTAGTACTGAAGGCTGCGGGCCAGGCGTTCCTTGGTGTCGTCGCTCAACGGCAGCACCGACTTGAGCCGCCGCGCCGGATCGCTGGAGAGAATGATGATGCCGTTCTCGTCGCTGACGAACGCTTCCAGGCGCGCGCGCTGCCAGCGTTCTTCCATGGCTTCGAGGCGCACCTTGACCACCGCGACGCCGGTGATCTTGCCGTGTTCCTCCAGGCCATGAGCCAGGTAATAGCCGGGTTCGCCGCTGGTGCTGCCGATGCCGTAGAAACGTCCCGGCTGACCGCGCACGGCGTTCTGGAAGTAGGCGCGGAAGGACAGGTCTTCGCCCAGATAACTGTCGACATCGCGCCAGTTGCTGGTGGCCAGTACGCGACCGGTGGTGTCCATCACATAAATGGCCCGACTGCGGCTGCGCCGGTTCAGGCCTTCGAGGTATTCGTTGACCGTCTGCCGGTGTTCCGGCGACGGGTCGGCCAGTAGCTTGGAAACACTCGATTCGAGTTCCAGCAGGCTGGGCAGGTAGGTGTATTTGCTGATCTCGCTTTCGACGGCGCGCGCGTGCAGTTCCAGCTGACGCTGGCCATTCTCGCTGAGGCTGCGAATGCCGTAGTGTTCACTGACCCAGAAGCCGATGTAACCCAATCCGATCATCAGGGCGATGATCAGCGGCGGCAGGAACAGATGGCGAATCAAACGGGGTTTCACGGCGAGTGATGGCGGCGCGGCGCGATAGAGAGTGGAGTCGCATTTCATCACAGATGCCTTGGGTCAACCACAACACAATATCCATATCCCCACGGGCCCCGTGGGAGTTGCTGTATGGCAAGGGGGCTTTTGTGGCGAGGGGGCCCCCTCGCCACAAAAGCCCGCTCCCACAATTAGGGGAGCGGTGCCTTCCTTCTTAGTGCTGCAGAATCTTCTCGAGGAAATGCTGCGCACGCTCGGAGCGGGCGTTGATGTCGCCGAAGAACTCTTCTTTCCTGCAGTCTTCGATAATCTTGCCGGCGTCCATGAAGATCACCCGGTCCGCGACCTTGCGGGCGAAGCCCATTTCGTGGGTCACGCACATCATGGTCATGCCTTCGTGGGCCAGTTGCACCATCACATCCAGCACTTCGTTGACCATTTCCGGGTCCAGTGCCGAGGTCGGTTCGTCGAACAGCATGACGATCGGGTCCATCGCCAGCGCACGGGCGATCGCCACACGCTGTTGCTGGCCACCGGAAAGCTGGCCCGGGTGCTTATGCGCATGGGCAGACAGCCCGACGCGCTCAAGCAGTTGCAGGCCTTTCTTGGTGGCTTCTTCCTTGCTGCGACCCAACACCTTGATCTGCGCGATGGTCAGGTTTTCGGTGATGGTCAGGTGCGGGAACAGTTCGAAATGCTGGAACACCATGCCCACCCGCGAACGCAGTTTCGGCAGGTTGGTCTTCGGATCGGCGATGGACGTGCCATCGACGATCAGGTCGCCTTTCTGGAACGGTTCCAGTGCATTGACGCACTTGATCAGGGTGGATTTGCCGGAACCGGACGGCCCGCACACCACGATCACCTCGCCTTTTTTGACCTCGGTGCTGCAATCAGTCAGTACCTGGAAGTCCCCATACCACTTGTTGACGTTCTTGATAGAGATCATACGGCGAACCTTTTTTGCAGACGCTTGACCAGCTGCGAGGCGGCAAAGCTGATGATGAAGTACGTGAGACCTGCGAAGATCAGGAACTCATTGGAGCGGCCGATGATGTCGCCACTGGCACGCGAGGCATTGAGGAAGTCCACCAAGCCGACCGCGTAGACCAGCGAGGTGTCCTGAAACAGGATGATGCTCTGTTGCAACAGCAGCGGGGTCATCTTGCGGAACGCTTGCGGCAGGATGATCAACCGCATCATCTGGCCATACGTCATACCCATGGCCTGGGCGGCGCTCATCTGGCCCTTGGGAATCGACTGCACCCCGGCCCGGACGATTTCGCAGAAGTACGCTGCTTCGAACATCATGAACGCCACGATGCACGAGGCGAACGCGCCGATCGGGGTGTCTTCGCCGGTGATCCAGCGCAATACGAACGGCACCGCCAGGTAGAACCAGGTGATGACCAGCAGCAGCGGGATCGAGCGGAAGTAGTTGACGTAGGCGCCGGCAATGTTCGACAGCAGTTTGTTGTGGGACAGGCGCATCAACGCCAGGACCGTGCCGAGGATGATCCCGCCGCTCACGCCCAGGGCCATCAGCTGGAGGGTCATGACCATGCCGTTCCACATACCCGGCAGGGACGGAATGATGCCCGAGAAGTCGAATTCCATCATTTACCCCCTACGGAAATCAGGCCCGGCACGGCGACTTTCTTCTCGACCGCGCGCATCAGCAGCATCAGGCTCATGTTCAGGGTGAAGTAGATCAGCGTTGCCAGGGTGAAGGCTTCGAACAGGTTGGCGGAGAACTCGGCGGTCTGTTTGGTCTGCGCCAGCAGCTCCATCAGGCCGATCAGCGACGCGACGGAGGAGTTCTTGAACACGTTCAGGAATTCCGAGGTAAGCGGCGGAATGATGATGCGATAAGCCTGGGGCAGCAGCACGTTCCAGTAGATCTGCGGCAGCTTGAAACCCATGGCGCGGGCAGCGGATTCCTGGCCGCGGGGCAGCGCCTGGATACCGGTGCGCACTTGTTCGCAAACCCGGGCCGTGGTGAACAGGCCCAGGCACACGACGACACTGAGGAAGGCCGAGGTGGTCGGGTTCAGGTCCTGCTTGTACCAGTCCTGCAGGTTTTGCGGCAGCAGGTCGGGYACCAGGAAGTACCAGATGAACAGCTGCACCAGCAGTGGCACGTTACGGAAGAGTTCGACGTAGCAGGTCGCGATGCCCGATACGATGCGATTCGGCACCGTGCGCATGACACCCAGGATCGAGCCCAGCAGCAGCGCGATGATCCAGGCGGCGACGGCGATGGCGATGGTCCAGCCTAAACCGGAGAGGTACCAGTCGAAATAAATTTCGCTGCCCACGCCGGTGGACTTGAAGAACACGCCCCAGTCCCAGTTGTAATTCATTAGGGTCTCCCCTCGGATTCGATCGATGTACAAGTGCCCGATGACGGTCAGGCACACGCGAACGGCTCGACAACCACCGGTTCGAGTGTTTCCAGAAATGCCAGCAGGGAGTGACAACCCCTGAAAGGGCAGAGGCCTTCTCAGGGGGGAACGTTAGTCAGAAATCAGGATTTCTTTTCGTCAGCCGCTTTGTCGGTCGGATTGGCGATCAGGGTCTTGAGCTCGTCGCTCATCGGGAAGTTCAGGTTCAGGCCTTTTGGCGGGATTGGCTGCATGAACCATTTTTCGTAGATCTTGTTGATCTCGCCCGACTTGTAGGTCGCGATGATTGCGTCGTCGACGGCTTTCTTGAACGGTGCGTCGCCCTTGCGAACCATGCAGCCGTAGATTTCGAACGATTGTGGTGTGCCGGTCACGGCCCAGTCATCCGGCTTCTTGGCCTTGGCCATTTCACCGGCGAGCAAGGCGTCGTCCATCATGAAGGCCACGGCACGGCCGGTTTCCAGCATCTGGAAGGATTCGCCATGGTCTTTGGCGGAGATCACGTTCATGCCCATCTGCTTGTCGGCGTTCATCGACTTGAGGATGCGCTCGGACGTGGTGCCGGCGGTGGTCACGACGTTCTTGCCTTTGAGGTCGGCGAAATCTTTGTAGGGCGAGTCTTTCTTGGCCAGCAGCTTGGTGCCGATTTCGAAGATGCCGACGGAGAAGTCAACTTGTTGCTGACGTTCGACGTTGTTGGTGGTGGAGCCGCACTCGATGTCCACGGTGCCGTTCTGCACCAGCGGGATACGGGTTTGCGAGGTCACCAGGTTGTATTTGACCTGGAGGTTGGGCATGTCCAGGTCTTTCTTGATGGCTTCGACGATTTTCAGCTGGACATCGTGGGAGTAGCCAACCGGTTTGCCGGAAGCGTCCGCGATGTAGGAAAACGGAATGGAAGCGTCACGATGCCCGAGGGTGATGGTGCCGGACTCTTTGATCTTCTTCAGTGTGCCGGTGAGTTCGGCGGCGAAAACTGGAGTGCTAATCAGAGCGGCAGCAATGGCTGCGCCCAGGAGATGGGGAACGATGCGCATCAAATTTTCCTCGACATTGTTTTTTTTATGGAGCCAGTTCATCGGCCTTTTTTGGTGCTTCGAATGCCTGGCGGCTCCTGAAGGAGTAGCGCAATAAACATTCGTCCGGGAGAGTAGAGCATGACTCGTGCCAGACCATGCATCATCTATCAAATTATTGATTTTTAAGAGTATTTTAATGTTGGTGACGTTGAGTTTGTTGTCGGATGATCCGGTTTTCCGAATCGACCGAGGAGTCGCGTTCGGAAAACCGAATGGATTGACTCACACAAAACTGTAGGAGCGAGGCTTGCCCGCGAAGGGGGCACTGCGGTCTGTCTGTTGAACCGCTTTATCGTTCTTCGCGGGCAAGCCTCGCTCCTACAGTAATGCGCGGTATGAAAAAGCCCCTGAATCGTGAGATTCAGGGGCTTTGGTTTAACCGGATATCCAATCAGGCCGCTTCGATCTTGCTGCGGTTCTGTTCGAGCTTGTTCAGGTAATCCTTGAGCTTCTGTTGTTCCGCCGCAGTGGTGAACAGCCCAAGCTTGCTGCGGCGCCACAGGATGTCATCGGCGGTGGTCGCCCATTCTTCGCTGCACAGGTAGTCGACTTCGCGGGTGTAGAGCCCGCCGCCGATGTGTTCGCCCAGGTCACCGAGGTTTTCCACGCCTTCGAGCATGCGCCAGGTGCGGTTGCCGTAAGTGGTGGACCAGCGTCGGGCGATCTCGGTGGGGATCCAGTCGAACTTGTCGCGGATCCGCGAACTCAATGCCTGCGGAGTCGTCATGTCTTCGCCTCCGGGCAGGGGCGCGCTGGCGGTCCAGCTTGGCTTGATGTGCGTGAAGTACGGGGCCAATTGCGCCAGCGCCGACTCGGCCAGTTTGCGGTAGGTCGTCAGCTTGCCGCCGAACACCGACAGCAACGGTGCTTCTTCACCAGAACCCGACAACGCCAGGGTGTAGTCGCGGGTGACGGCCGACGGGTTGTCGGATTCGTCGTTGCACAGCGGACGAACGCCGGAGTAGCTGTGCAGGATGTCCGCGCGGCTGAGTTGTTTCTTGAAGTGGGCATTGACCACTTTCAGCAGGTAATCGGTTTCGCCTTCAGTGATCGCCACTTTTGCCGGGTCGCCGGTGTACTCGCGGTCGGTGGTGCCGATCAGGGTGAAGTGGTTCAGGTACGGAATGGTGAAGACGATGCGCTGATCTTCGTTTTGCAGAATGTGCGCGTATTCGCCTTCGTACAGTTTTGGCACGATCAGGTGGCTGCCCTGGATCAGACGGATGCCGTATGGCGATTCCATCTTCAGGTCGTCACGAATGAACTGGGCGACCCATGGGCCGGCAGCGTTCACCAGTGCCTTGGCGCGGATCGAAAACAGGCTGCCATCGGCGCGTTCCAGGTTCATGTGCCACAGGCCCTTGGTGCGACGGGCACTGACGCAGCGGGTTTGCGTATGAACGTGGGCACCTTTCTCGCGGGCAGCCATGGCGTTCAGTACGACGAGGCGTGCGTCATCGACCCAGCAATCGGAATATTCGAAGCCTTTGGTGATTTCGCTTTTCAGCGGGCTGTCCGGGCCGAACTTCAGGCTTTTCGAGCCTTCGAGTTTTTCCCGTTTGCCGAGGTGGTCATAAAGGAACAGACCGGCGCGGATCATCCAGGCCGGACGCAGGTGCGGGCGGTGGGGCAGCACGAAGCGCATCTGTTTGACGATGTGCGGTGCCTTGGCCAGCAGCACTTCGCGCTCGGCCAGGGCTTCGCGCACCAGGCGGAATTCATAATGCTCCAGGTAGCGCAGGCCTCCGTGGATCAGCTTGCTGCTGGCCGACGAGGTGTGGCTGGCCAGATCATCCTTTTCGCAAAGGAACACCGAAAGGCCGCGACCGGCGGCATCCGCTGCGATCCCCACGCCATTGATCCCACCACCAATGACGGCGATATCGTAGACCTCGGCGAGAGGGGGCGTAGGCAAGGTAGAAGTGGGCATCGGCTGGCCTCGGGCTTTTTTGATTTCTATATTTGAATTCGAACATTAATGTTCATTTGCGAAAATACTAGCCCATAAAGACGCCCACAGCCAGCGTGCTTCGATTGAAAATACTGATCGAAGGGCCGTTAAAGGAAAATTTTCGAACATTGAATGATGGTAGGGACTGCTTTTGTGGCGAGGGAGCTTGCTCCCGGTGGGCTGCGAAGCGGTCCTATAACCGGCTACCGCGGTATCTCAGGAAGAACATGTTGTCTGATTGGCGTCTGCTGTGCAGCCGAACGGGGGCAAGCCCCCTCGCCACAGGGGGGATGTGCTTACACGACCTCCAGCCGGATCTTGTGCTGGCTCAACAACTGCGCCAGGGCCGGCGAAGGCGGCTGGTCGGTGACCAGGCAATCGATCAGGCTGATCGGCCCCAGGCGAATCATGGCGTTGCGCCCGAATTTGCTGGAGTCCGCCGCGAGAATCACCTGTCGGGCGTTGGCGATGATCGCCTGGGATACCCGCACTTCCTGATAGTCGAAATCCAGCAAGCTGCCGTCTTCATCGATACCACTGATGCCGACCAGGGCGAAGTCGACCTTGAACTGGTTAATGAAGTCGACGCTGGCCTGACCGACCACGCCACCGTCACGCCGCACGTTGCCACCGGTCAGCAGCACGTCGAAGTCGTCCTTGGCGCTGAGCATCGAGGCCACATGCAGGTTGTTGGTGATGATCTTCAGGTGGCTGTGGTTGAGCAGCGCCCGAGCAATGGATTCGGTGGTGGTGCCGATATTGATGAACAGCGAGGCGTGATCGGGAATCTGCGCCGCAATGGCTTCGCCGATACGCTGCTTTTCATCGCGCATCTGATCGGCGCGCATGGCGTAGGCGGTGTTTTCGACGCTGGAGTCGTAGGCTGCGCCGCCGTGATAGCGACGCAACAGATTCACTTCCGCCAATTGATTGATATCGCGGCGGATGGTTTGCGGTGTAACGACGAACAGCTGGGCCATTTCCTCGATGCTGACATAGCCGCGTTCGCGGACCAGTTCAAGGATTTGCTGCTGACGGGGAGGCAGATTCATGGGGCTTCCTTTGGGCTGCCGTGCAAAATTTGCCCATGATGCCGCAGGAATCCGCTCCCTACCAGTTACAACCGGATACGAGTCCGGTCCGTGGCTTATTCAGCGCCTTCGTGCGGTTCCCAATCGCGAGTGCGGCTGACGGCTTTTTTCCAGCCAGCGTAGAGTTTTTCCTTCGCGGTTTCGTCCAGCGCCGGTTCGAACTCGCGCTCGATCACCGCCTTGCCGCGCAACTCGTCCAGGCTGCCCCAGAAACCGCAGGCCAAACCCGCCAGGTAAGCGGCGCCCAACGCGGTGGTTTCGCGCATTTTCGGGCGCTCGACTTGAGTGCCGAGGATGTCGGCCTGGAATTGCATCAGGAAATTGTTCGCCACTGCACCGCCGTCCACGCGCAGGGCTTTCAGGCGTTCGCCGGAATCCTGCTGCATGGCGTCCAGAACGTCGCGGGTCTGGTAGGCAATCGACTCAAGCGCGGCACGAATGATGTGATCCACGCGTACGCCACGGGTCAGGCCGAACAACGCGCCACGGGCATACGGGTCCCAGTACGGAGCGCCCAGGCCGGTGAAGGCCGGCACCAGGTACACGCCGTTGCTGTCCTTGACCTTGTTGGCGAAGTATTCGGTGTCGTGGGCGTCGTTGATGATTTTCAACTCGTCACGCAGCCACTGCACGGTGGAGCCACCGTTGAACACCGCGCCTTCCAGCGCATAGGCCACTTCGCCACGCGGGCCGCAAGCGATGGTGGTCAGCATGCCGTGCTTGGACTTCACCGCTTTGTCGCCGGTGTTCATCAGCAGGAAGCAACCGGTGCCGTAGGTGTTTTTCGCCTGGCCTGGCTCGACGCACATTTGGCCGAACAGGGCGGCCTGCTGGTCGCCGGCGATACCGCCAATGGCGATGCCGCTTTTGGTGTGGCCGTAGATTTCGGACGAGGACTTAACTTCCGGCAGCATCTCGCGCGGGATGTCGAGGACGTCCAGCATCTTCGCGTCCCACTCCAGCGTGTGGATGTTGAAGAGCATGGTGCGCGAGGCGTTGGTGTAGTCGGTGACGTGCACCTTGCCGCCGGTAAATTTCCAGATCAGCCAGCTGTCTACGGTGCCGAACAGCAGTTCACCCTTGCGCGCCCGCTCACGGCTGCCTTCGACATTGTCGAGGATCCACTTGAGCTTGGTGCCGGAGAAGTACGGGTCGGTGACCAGGCCCGTGGTGTCGCTGATGTATTGCTCGTGGCCGTCGCGCTTAAGCTGCTGGCAGATTTCGGTGCTGCGGCGGCACTGCCAGACGATCGCGTTGTAGATCGGGCGGCCAGTGGTCTTGTCCCAGACCACGGTGGTTTCGCGCTGGTTGGTGATGCCGATGGCCGCGACCTGGTCGTGATGCAGGCCGGCTTGAGCCAGGGCCTCGACCATCACGGCGCTCTGGGTGGCGAAGATTTCCATCGGGTCGTGTTCGACCCAACCGGCTTGCGGGTAATGCTGTGCGAATTCACGCTGGGCGGTGCAAACCACGTTCGCGTCGCGATCGAAAATGATCGCGCGGGAGCTGGTCGTACCCTGATCGAGGGCAATGATGTAGTTCTTATTCTGAATGTCGGTCATGTCGATTGCCTTGGACGAAATAAGGAAGTGAAGTCAGGCGCGGGATCAAAATGGGCAGGATCACGCGCCAACGGTTTCAAGACGTTCTTGGTTTGCCGTCAATGGCCAGTGCTGCGTCCTTTGTAGCAGGTATGGCGCTGGGCAGATGACGGGCAATCAGCCCGCGATAAGCTGCAGCACCGAGACAGGCACCGACAATCGGTGCAAAAACCGGAATCAGGAAGTACGGGATATCGCGTCCGCCAGTGAAGGAAATTTCACCCCAGCCTGCAAAGAAAGTCATCAGTTTAGGACCGAAGTCGCGGGCCGGGTTCATCGCGAAACCGGTCAGCGGCCCCATCGAGCTGCCGATCACGGCAATCAGCAGGCCGATCAACAACGGCGCCAGCGGTCCTTTGGGCAGGCCATTGTTGTCGTCGGTGAGCGACATGATCACGCCCATCAGAATGGCGGTGATGATCACTTCAACCAGAAAGGCCTGGCCCGTGGACAGGGCAGGGTTCGGGAAAGTGGAGAACACCGAGGCCAATTCAAGGCTGGCTTCGGTGCCACGAACCATTTGGTGAGTTTGTTCGAAATCGAAGAACAGGTTGCTGTACAGCGTGTAAACCAACAATGCCCCGCAGAAGGCACCGGCGACCTGGGAGAAGATATAGAAAGGCAGTTTGCGCTTTTCGAAGTCAGCGAAAATGCTCAGCGCGATACTCACGGCAGGGTTGAGGTGCGCACCGGAAACACCGGCGGTGAGGTAGATCGCCATGCTGACGCCAACCCCCCAGATGATGCTGATTTCCCACAACCCGAAGCTGGCACCCGCCACCTTGAGCGCGGCAACGCAGCCGGTACCGAAAAAGATCAGCAGTGCAGTACCCAGAAACTCGGCCATGCATTGGCTCGAGAGCGACGGTTGTTGTAACGCAGTTGTCATTGAAAACCTCGTTTTTGTTGTTGTCTGGCGCTTTTCCATCGAGGTCAAAGCGCGATTTTCACCGAGGCAGGATCCCCATCCTGTGCTCGGCTTACTGCCGGGTGCTGCGGTGAGACGTTCGTGCTGTGTTCACATTCGAAAAAATATAGACAAGAAGCACTGCTGTCAAAGGTCGAAAGTGAACCATTAGTCATATTTAAACTATTAGTCCTGTGAATGATCGCATCGTTCATCCGGCGAGAAGCGTGTGGACGAACGACCGAAAGCCCGGCCAGGCTCTGGAAATAGCAGCGCAATAGAGCCTTTTATCGATCAATGACCTAGAATCCTGCGCAGTATTTTTCTTCTGCCGCCAAGTCTGGAGCTGTCATGACCCCCGCATTGGATTTGTTGAAAAAAGTTCGTGCCGAACATCGTGTGCACAGTTACGAACATGATCCGAAGGCAGCGTCCTATGGTCTGGAGGCCGCGGAAAAACTGGGCCTGGACCCCGCGCAGGTGTTCAAGACATTGCTGGCGGCCAGCGAGAAGGGGGAGTTATTGGTGGCGGTGGTGCCGGTCGTCGGAAGTCTGGACTTGAAGGCGCTGGCACAGGCCGCAGGCGTGAAAAAAGTCGAAATGGCCGATCCAGCCGCTGCGCAGCGTTCGACGGGGTATCTGTTGGGCGGTATCAGCCCGCTCGGGCAGAAGAAGCGCCTGCGCACGTTTATCGATCATTCGGCCCAGCCGTTTTCCAGTATCTTCGTCAGCGCCGGGCGGCGCGGTCTGGAAGTCGAACTGGCGCCTGCCGTRTTGGCCGAACACACCCAGGCGAAGTTCGCCGATATCGGTCGAGCCTGAGCAGAAGGTCTTGGGCTAACAACCCGGCGCTGTATGGTGGAAATTGGTTCGTTCTGTCACTGGTGAAGGGCTATGCCGGGCTTCATGCTCGGCGACCTGAAGAAAGGGAGAAGTGCCATGCAGCTTGAGTTTCATCAGATCGATGCGTTCAGTGATCGGCCGTTCAGTGGTAACCCGGCGATGGTGTACCGGCTCGATGCCTGGCTTGACGATGAGTTGATGCAAAAAATCGCCGCCGAACATAACCTCGCCGAAACCGCGTTCCTGGTGCGTGAGGGTGCTGTCTGGCGCATTCGCTGGTTTACTCCGACCACCGAAGTCCCGTTATGCGGTCATGCGACCCTGGCCAGTGCCTACGTACTGTTTGAACTCTATAAAGAACCGGTCGAGCGACTGGACTTCATCTGCAAGTCCGGCCCGTTGAGTGTCACCCGAGAGGGTGGGCGCTTGTGGCTGGATTTCCCGGCAGTCGTGCCGTCGGAAGTGGGCGTGACCCTGGATGTCGAGCGCGCCTTGGGCGTCGAGGCGGTCGATGTGCTGGGCTCGAACGAATTGTTCGTGGTGCTGGAGTCCGAGCAGGCGGTGCTCGATTGTCAGCCAGACATGATTGCCCTGGCGAAATTGCCATGGCCGGGCGCCATCGTGACAGCCAAAGGCAGCAAGCATGACTTTGTGTCGCGCTACTTTGCCCCGGCGATCGGCATCAACGAAGACCCGGTGACCGGTTCAACCCATTGCAGCCTGATTCCGTACTGGTCGAAACGCTTGAGCAAGTCGAGTCTGACGGCTTATCAGTGCTCGGCGCGGGGTGGGGAGTTGTTTTGTCAGCTGGAAGGGGATCGGGTGAGTATTGGCGGGAATGCGACGCTGGTCGCGAGCGGAACGCTAATGCTGGGTTAAACGAAAATCCAATAGATGGGAGCGAGCTCCCACCTATGTCCGCGTTGTTCAGCTGGCGGCGCCGTAGCGCCGAACCCCGGACTCGATCGTCGGAATCTGCGCCGCTGTACTGCCGGAGGCCTGGAACAGTACCAGGTGTTCCGCCGCTACCCGAATGCCGACTTCAGCACCGACCAGATGATCGGCATGACTTGGGAAAATCGACTCCAGCTGTGCGCCCGTAGGCAACTGCAAGCGGTACAGCGTTGAGGCACCCTGGAAGCTCTTGCCGACAATCTGCGCCCTCAGTGGGCTGGACGGTGCATAGACGATGTCGTCCGGACGCAGCAATACGTCCACGGCGCCACCGATCGGCCAGGTGTAGGCACGGTTGCCGCGCAATTCACCCAATTCGGTCTGCACCGACTCCGGGCTGCTCAACTGACCGCGAATGAAGTAACCCTGGCCAATGAAGCTGGCCACATACGGTGTCAGCGGTTCGTGATAGAGGTTGTAGGGGGTATCCCATTGTTCAAGGCGACCTTCCTTGAAAACGCCGACATGGTCGCTGACCGCGAAAGCTTCTTCCTGGTCGTGGGTCACCAGAATCGCACTGGTGCCGCGAGCCTTGAGGATGTCGCGTACTTCATGGCTGAGCTTGCGTCGCAACTCACCATCGAGGTTGGAGAACGGTTCGTCGAGCAACAACAGTTGCGGTTCCGGCGCCAGGGCGCGGGCCAGTGCAACCCGCTGCTGCTGGCCACCGGACAGTTCATGGGGAAAGCGCTTGCCGAGGTTTTTCAGGTTGACCAGTTCGAGCAGTTCTTCGGTGACACGATCCTTTTGCGGATGCCTGCGGATCCCGAAGGCGATGTTCTCGGCCACGCTCAAATGCGGAAACAGCGCGTAATCCTGGAACACCATGCCGATCCGGCGTTTCTCCGGGGCGAGGGTGAAGCCGGCGCTGGAGATGGTCTCGCCCGCCAACTGGATCTCACCCTCGTGCACCGGTTCGAAACCGGCAATGGCCCGCAGGGTGGTGGTTTTGCCGCAGCCCGAAGAGCCCAGCAGGCAACCGATATCGCCGGCATTCAAATGCAGGTTGAGGTTCTGCACAACCCGCTGGTTTTGATAACCACAGGCCAGATTGCGCAGGTTCAGCAGTAATGGCTGGCTCATGCGTGATGGTACGAAGGTGGGACGAGAAACTCGAGCAGGGCCTTTTGTGCATGCAGACGGTTTTCGGCTTGATCCCATGCCACCGAACGCGGGTCGTCGAGCAGGTCGAGGCTGATTTCCTCGCCACGGTGGGCCGGCAGGCAATGCATGAACAGCACGTCCGGTGCGGCCAGGTCGAGCAGCGCCCGGTTGACCTGGAACGGTGCGAACAGCTTCAGGCGCTTGGCGGTTTCCTCTTCCTGGCCCATGGAGGTCCAGACGTCGGTGCTCACCAGATGCGCGCCGCGCACGGCTTCCCGAGGATCGCGGACGATGCTTACCCGATCGCCGGCCTTGGCCACGAATTCAGGGTTGGGTTCGTAACCCTCCGGGCAGGCGATGCGCAACTGGAAGTCGAACTGGATCGCCGCTTCTATATAGCTGTTGCACATGTTGTTGCCGTCGCCGATCCAGGCCACGGTCTTGCCTTGGATCGAACCGCGATGTTCGAGGAAGGTTTGCATGTCGGCCAGCAACTGGCACGGGTGCAGGTCATCGGACAGGCCGTTGATCAGCGGGACTCGCGAATTGGCGGCGAATTCGGTCAGGGTGCTGTGCGAAAACGTACGGATCATCACTGCATCGAGCATGCTCGACATCACAATGGCGGCGTCGCCGATCGGTTCGCCACGGCCCAGCTGAGTGTCGCGCGGCGACAGGAAGATCGCCTGGCCACCGAGCTGGATCATGCCGGCTTCGAACGAAATACGGGTACGGGTCGAGGACTTCTCGAAAATCATCCCCAGGACGCGGTTTTTCAAAGGCTCGAACAGTACGCCGCGGTTACGCAGGTCCTTGAGCTCAACGCCTCGACGGATCACGCTGACCAGCTCTTCGGGCGTGCAATCCATCAGGGAGAGAAAGTGCCTTGCGCTCATCATTGACTACCTTTTTGCAACAGACCGCAGATACTCAAAGCCTTGTTTAACTGAAAAACGGGCGAGACCTGCGGCGTAAGCCGCACGGGGCGACGAAATAGGGGAAGGCGCGATATTGACATTAAATGTCGCGTTTTTCCAATAGGCTACGGTGTTTAGAGGATTTCAGAGAGGCTACGGGGTGACTGAGGTAGCGCTTTTGAAGCCTGTTTCCTGACAGCAGCTGAGCATTTGTACACTGGGCTCGCGGGGCTTGGCAATCAGACAGGGCGCGGGCGACAGATTGGCAGTCGGTTTTTGACCTGTCATTCGAGCCTTTGGCGGGCAATGTGTCTGGTCTGAAACATTTGCTAATGCAAAGTGCTGGGTTATAACTAAAGCACGAGCGACGCAGGAAGCCTCAGGAATGGAATCGAAAGAACAGTTATTGATGGAGCTACTCGGCCTTACGGCTCGCTCTCTGACCCACCTCACTGCTTCCATGACCTCGATGTCTTTCGAGTTGTTACGCAGTGAAGACGAAGTCACCAAGGCGGCTGGCCGGCGCATGATCGACCGCATGGCCACCATCAGTGCCGGGCTCGACGAGCATTGGCGGCTGATCGGCGAGCTCACCGGCGTGCACGTCGCCCACGAGCAGATCGAAACCATCGAGGAAATCCAGCTGCAGGCGCCGCCGAGTCTGCCGCCGAACTGATCTCCTTGCTGCCATCGGCCGGCCTGATGGTCGTCGATTCACAAGACGAACGTCGCTGGCGCGGTGGCAAGTCACGCGCCATARTTTTGTTCCCGCGGCCGACATTGCCCGCCCAGAACAAAACAGAGACTGGCCATGACCAAGACTCTCCATCACCGTGCGTGCCACCTGTGTGAAGCCATCTGCGGCCTGACCATCGAAACCACCGAGGTCGAAGGCAGCGGCGTGCAGATCACCTCGATCAAGGGCGACCCTCAGGACAGCTTCAGCCGTGGGCATATCTGCCCCAAGGCGGTGGCCCTGCAAGACATTCAGAACGACCCGGATCGCCTGCGTCAGCCGATGCAGCGAGTGGGTAGCGAGTGGCAGCCTATCGAGTGGGAAGATGCATTCAGCCTTGTAGCCGAACGCCTGGCGGCGATTCAGGAGCGTCACGGGCAGAACGCGGTGGCGGTCTATCAGGGCAACCCCAGCGTGCACAACTACGGGTTGATGACCCACAGCAATTACTTCCTCGGCCTGTTGAAAACCCGTAACCGGTTTTCCGCGACGTCGGTCGATCAGTTGCCCCATCACCTGACCAGTCATTTGATGTATGGCCACGGCTTGCTGTTGCCGATCCCGGACATCGATCACACGGATTTCATGTTGATCCTGGGCGGTAATCCGCTGGCCTCCAACGGCAGCATCATGACCGTGCCGGATGTGGAGAAGCGCCTCAAGGCGATTCAGGCCCGGGGTGGCAAAGTGGTGGTGGTCGATCCGCGTCGCAGCGAAACGGCGGCGATTGCCGACCAGCATCTGTTCGTGCGCCCCGGCGGCGATGCGGCGCTGTTGTTCGGGCTGCTCAATACGTTATTCGCTGAAGGCCTGACCCGCGACAGTCATTTGCCGGTCGATGGGCTGGATGAAGTGCGTAAGGCGATCGCAGGTTTCACTGCCGAGGCCATGAGCCCGCTGTGCGCAGTCCCCGCCGAACAGATCCGTCAACTGGCGCGGGACTTCGCGGCAGCCCCGACGGCGGTCTGCTATGGCCGCATGGGCGTCTCGACCCAGGCCTTCGGCACCTTGTGCCATTGGCTGGTGCAATTGATCAATCTGGTGACCGGCAACCTTGATCGTGTCGGCGGTGCGTTGTGCACCGAGCCGGCGGTGGACCTGGTGGCGTCCACATCGGGCGGCCATTTCAACCTGTGGCAAAGCCGCGTGTCCGGGCGTCCTGAATACGGTGGCGAGTTGCCGGTGTCGGCGCTGGCCGAAGAGATGCTCACCGAAGGGGAAGGGCAGGTCCGTGCGCTGATCACCGTGGCGGGTAATCCGGTGTTGTCCACGCCCAATGGCCGACAGCTGGAGCAGGCGCTGGACGGACTGGAGTTCATGGTCAGCGTCGACCTGTACATCAATGAAACCACGCGTTATGCCGACCTGATCCTGCCGTCGACTTCGGCGCTGGAAAACGATCATTACGACACCACCTTCAATATGTTCGCGGTGCGCAACGTCACCCGTTTCAACCGGGCGATTCTCGCCAAGCCGCAAGGCGCGCTGCATGATTGGGAGATCTTCGTGGGGCTGGCCAAGGCCTTTGCGGCGAAGACCGGCAAGGAGCTGAAACCGACCATTGCGCCGGCGCAGATGATTGACCGGGGGCTGCGGATGGGCCTGTATGGCGATGCTTCAGGGCACAAACTGTCGCTGGCGACCTTGTTCGATCACCCTCACGGTATCGATCTCGGCGCGCTCAAGCCCAATTTGACGCCTCGTCTGAAGACGGCCAATCAGCGCGTCCAGGCGGCGCCTGTGGAGATCCTCGCCGATCTGGCGCGCTTTGCGGCGTTGCAAGCACCAGCCGCCGATGAGTTACTGATGATCGGTCGCCGCCATGTGCGCAGCAACAACTCATGGATGCACAACTCTCACCGCCTGGTGAAGGGCAAGCCGCGCCATCAACTGCTGATGCACCCGGACGACCTGGCCAGCCGCGGGCTCAGCGATGGGCAGCGGGTGCGCGTCAGTTCACGGGTCGGCGTGATCGAGGTTGAAGTGGTCGCCAGCCTCGATATGATGAAAGGAGTGGTCAGCCTGCCCCACGGTTGGGGTCATGCGCGACCGGGCGTGCAGATGACGATTGCCAGTGGCCAGCCAGGTTCCAGCGCCAATGACCTGACTGACGAATGTCAGCTCGATGAGTTGTCGGGCAATGCGGCATTGAACGGCGTGCCGGTGACCGTGGCGGCGGCGTGAACATGTCTGTCGGGGAGGCCGAGCATGGCGCTCGGGTTTCCGTTACAATGCGCCACCGTGCCGACCACTGAGTCGGAAAGTTCAGCCGAGGTGCTCCATGGATATCATCGAAACGATTAAAGAGCAGATTGCCAACAACACCATTCTGCTTTACATGAAAGGCTCGCCGAATGCCCCGCAGTGTGGGTTCTCCGCGAAAGCCGCCCAGGCTGTGATGGCCTGTGGTGAAAAGTTTGCCTATGTGGATATCCTGCAGAACCCGGAAATCCGCGCCAACCTGCCAAAGTACGCCAACTGGCCAACCTTCCCACAACTGTGGGTTGCCGGTGAGCTGGTTGGTGGTAGCGACATCATGACTGAAATGTCTGCCGACGGTTCGTTGCAGGCACTGATCAAAGACGCCGCCGCCAAAGCCGCCGCTGCCAAGACCGAAGCCTGATTCGGTACCTGTAGGAGCGAGGCTTGCCCGCGAAGCAGGCGCCGCGCTTCTGCAGATACACCGCGTCATCGTTCTTCGCGGGCGAGCCTCGCTCCTACAAGAGCGCACGTAAAAAGCCCCGCCTCTGTAAAGAGAGCGGGGCTTTTTATTGCGTCGGGGTTAGCGGCGTAGAACTTACTCTTCGCCCATCTGCGATTGCAGATAGTTCTCAAGGCCGACTTTATCGATCAGGCCCAGCTGGGTTTCCAGCCAGTCGATATGTTCTTCTTCGGACTCAAGAATGTCTTCGAGCAGTTCACGGCTACCGAAGTCGCCAACGGTTTCGCAATGGGCGATAGCGACTTTCAGGTCGGCATGACCGTCGCGCTCGATCTTCAAGTCACACTCAAGCATTTCCTTGGTGTGTTCGCCGATGTGCAGCTTGCCCAGGTCCTGGACGTTCGGCAGGCCTTCAAGGAACAGGATGCGCTTGATCAGCTTGTCAGCATGCTTCATCTCGTCGATGGATTCGTGGTACTCGTGCTTGCCGAGCTTGTTCAGGCCCCAATCTTCATACATGCGCGCGTGCAGGAAGTACTGATTGATCGCGACCAGTTCATTGGCAAGGATTTTGTTGAGATGCTGGATGACTGTAACGTCGCCTTTCATGGTGGGAGTCCTGCCCTGTATTAGCTGTATATAAGGCGGAGTTTGAGCCGCGTAATTAATAGTGTCAAACCTAAGTTATTGAAACTTAAATGAAAATTAATCGGAATAAGAATGTTTGTGTTCCGCGTCTAAGGCCTAAGCGATTGATTTTCAGACATAAAAAAACCGGACATCAAGTCCGGTTCTTCGAAATACGGTAGTTATGCGGCTGTAAATTCTACGGGGTAGGGGATCGCCGCCTGGGCCGTTTGCAGTTTGCCCAGTGTTTCACGCACCACTTCCTTGGCCAGGCAAGCGCATTTGCCACATTGGCCGGCTACGCCGGTAGCCAGACGGACTTCCTTGTAGCTGCAGCAACCTTCATAGATTGCATCGCGGATTTGACCGTCGGTGACGCCGGTGCAGAGGCAGACATACATAAGTGAGAACCGTCGCTGGTTGTGACTCAATTGCGATGGATCTTAATGTTAACGAGAATGATTGTCAAAGTGGTTTCTGAAGGCTTTTCGTCATAAGGGCCTTTGACTGACGAACGGTTTCCTCTCGCGCCTTGCGAAAAAAAATAGCAGCGGCCATTTTGCCCGCCAGAAAAAAACCGCTAAGGACAGGCGAAAAACGCGGTGTATGATGGTCGGCCTTTTGCGAAGGAGGTTCGTGTCACAGGGCTGTCGCCTGAGGGTGACAGGCTGGCATGAGCCCTGTTCTTCAACGTTATTACACCAGGAGATATCCAATGAGCGTACTCGTAGGCAAACAAGCCCCTGACTTCACCGTACCGGCCGTACTCGGCAATGGCGAAATCGTAGACAGCTTCACCCTGTCCTCGGCCATCAAAGGCAAATACGGCCTGGTGTTCTTCTACCCACTGGACTTCACCTTCGTTTGCCCGTCCGAGCTGATCGCTCTGGACMACCGCATGGCTGACTTCAAGGCACGCAACGTTGAAGTGGTCGCCGTTTCGATCGACTCGCACTTCACCCACAACGCGTGGCGCAACACCCCGGTGAACAATGGCGGTATCGGCCAGGTTCGTTACACCATGGCTGCTGACATCAAGCAGGAAATCATGAAGGCTTACGACGTTCAGTCCGCTGACGGCGTGGCTTTCCGTGGTGCGTTCCTGATCGAYGACAAAGGCGTTGTCCGCTCGCAGATCGTCAACGACCTGCCGCTGGGCCGTAACATGGAAGAGCTGATCCGTCTGGTTGATGCTCTGCAATTCCACGAAGAGCACGGCGAAGTTTGCCCTGCCAACTGGAAAAAAGGCGACAAAGGCATGAACGCTTCGCCAGAAGGCGTTGCGGCTTACCTGACCGAGCACGCTGCTGCGCTGTAAGCCAGGCGTCCGGCAATAAAAAACCGGCCTCACTGAGGCCGGTTTTTTTATGGGCGGGATAAACCGGCGACCAGCCTCAGTCGTTGTAGTCTTCCCAGCCGCCCATCTGTTTCCAGCGATTGACGATGCCGCAGAACAGCTCAGCAGTCTTCTCGGTGTCGTAGCGAGCCGAATGAGCCTCACGACCGTCGAAGTCGATGTCCGCTGCCTGACAGGCCTTGGCCAGTACGGTTTGACCGTAGGCAAGACCGGCGAGGGTCGCGGTGTCGAAGCTGGAGAACGGGTGAAACGGGTTGCGTTTCATGTCCAGGCGCGCGACTGCCGCGTTGAGGAAACCCAGGTCGAAGCTGCTGTTGTGACCGACCAGAATCGCCCGTTTGCAACCGTTGGCTTTCAGGGCCTTGCGAATGCCACGGAAGATATCGGTCAGCGCCGCTTCTTCACTCACTGCCATGCGCAACGGGTGATCGAGTTTGATCCCRGTGAATTCCAGGGCTGCTGCTTCGATGTTGGCGCCTTCGAATGGCTCAACCCGGAAGAAGTAGGTGTGATCGGGGTACACGAACCCTTTTTCATCCATGGCGATAGTGGTTGCAGCAATTTCCAGCAGGGCGTCGGTGGCCGAGTTGAAGCCACCGGTTTCTACGTCGACGACAACCGGCAGGTAACCACGGAATCTGGCAGCCATTGGATGACGAGGACCACCTCCACCGCCTTGACCGTCCTGTTCGTCGTCGAAATGGTCTTCACTCACGCGTGTTCCTCCAGCAGGCGCCAGCGCAGTTTTTCACCGGCGCGCAGCGGGATAACGGTCAGCTCGCCAAATGGCAGGCTGGTTGGGGCGGTCCACTCTTCGCGGACCAGGGTGATGCGATCGGTGTTCGCCGGCAGACCGTAGAAACGCGGGCCATTGAGGCTGGCGAAGGCTTCGAGCTTGTCCAGCGCATTACGCTGTTCGAAGGCTTCGGCATACATCTCGATCGCGGCATAAGCGGTGTAGCAACCGGCACAGCCGCAAGCCGCTTCTTTGGCGTGCTGGGCATGGGGGGCCGAGTCGGTGCCGAGGAAGAACTTGTCGCTGCCGCTGGTGGCGGCGTCGAGCAGGGCTTCCTGGTGGGTATTGCGCTTGAGGATCGGCAGGCAATAGAAGTGCGGCCGAATCCCACCCACCAGCATGTGGTTGCGGTTGTACAGCAGGTGATGCGCGGTGATGGTGGCGCCAACGTTGGCCGAAGCCGCGTTGACGAACTGCACGGCATCGGCGGTGGTGATGTGTTCGAACACCACTTTGAGCGTTGGGAAACGCTCGACCACGCGACGCATGTGCTCATCGATGAAGATTTTTTCCCGATCGAAAACGTCGATATCGCCACGGGTGACTTCACCGTGAACCAGCAAGGGCATCCCGACTTCGGCCATGGCCTCCAGTGCAGGGAAAATCTTGTCGATGCTGGTGACGCCAGAGTCCGAATTGGTGGTCGCGCCGGCCGGGTACAGCTTGGCGGCGTGAATGAAACCGCTGGCCTTGGCCTCACGAATTTCTTCGGGCTGGGTGCGGTCGGTCAGGTACAGAACCATCAGCGGTTCGAAACGGCTGCCGGCCGGACGTGCGGCGAGAATCCGCTGGCGATAGCCATCGGCTTCAGCAGCGTTGCGCACCGGAGGTACCAGGTTGGGCATGATGATGGCGCGACCAAAGGTGCGCGCGACATCCGCGACGGTATTGGTCAACACGGCACCATCGCGAAGATGAATGTGCCAGTCGTCGGGACGCAGCAGGGTCAGGCGGTCGGACATGAGGGAATTCCAGGCGGGTCAAACTCAGGGGAATGCTACCGGAAAAGACTCTTCCAGGCACTCGCTATCAAGTTTTACGACAAGCTTCCGATACCCAACAGGCAGGCCGTGAATATGTGTGTCGGTCTTTTTGTCGTAGAAGCCAGTGGAGCCTCCCGTGCGCCAGCGTTATTTAGCCTTGCTCAGTGTGTTTGCCAGCCTTCCCGCGATGGCGCTCACTTTCCAGACTCGCCTGGAGAGCATCGAGTGGACGGTCGAAGGCGACAAGTTCGAATGCCGCCTGACTCAACCGATCACCGATTTCGGTTCGGGTGAGTTTGTGCGGCGCGCCGGAGAGCAGGCGACATTTCGACTGAAGGCCTACAACTCAATGATCGGTGGGGGTTCCGCCACCTTGCTGGCGGCGGCTGCGCCATGGCAGCCGGGGCGTGGCGACATTAACCTGGGCTCGGTGAGAATCGGTAGTGGCAACGTGCTGTTCAACAGTTCGCAAGTGCAGGCCGGGCGCCTGATCAGCGGGCTGATGGAGGGGCGCAGCCCGGTCGTACGACACTCATCGGGCGACGGTCGGGTGTCTGAAGTGCGTCTGCTGCCGGTCAAGTTCAGCAAGGCCTATGGTGACTATCAGGGTTGCGTCGCCAAGCTGTTGCCACAGAATTTCGAGCAAGTGAAGCAATCCGAGGTCGGCTTTCCGGGGGAGGGTATCGATCTCGATGCCAGGGCCAAGGCCCAGTTGCAGGTCATGCTGGAGTTCATGAAGGCCGATCCGACGGTCAA
Source organism: Pseudomonas sp. 05N433 (assembly GCF_056396925.1). Lineage (NCBI taxonomy): Bacteria > Pseudomonadati > Pseudomonadota > Gammaproteobacteria > Pseudomonadales > Pseudomonadaceae > Pseudomonas > Pseudomonas sp. 05N433. The sequence goes on from NZ_JBFTML010000006.1 coordinate 88,413, forward strand.
CCACATTGAACTCGATGGCCATTCCGACAATAGCGGTAACCGGCTGACCAACCGTGAACTGTCACGACGCCGGGCGCTGGCGGTGATGGATTTCTTCAAGGCCAATGGTGTGCAGGAATCGCAGATCACCCTGCGTTTTCACGGTGAGCGCTATCCGCTGGCGCCCAACAACAATGCCGCCAACCGGGCGAAGAACCGCCGGGTTGCCGTACGTCTCGAGCGGGTCGCACCGACCGAGAAACCTGCGCCTCAAGCCACCGCCGCCGCGAGCAGCGCGACGACCTCCTGAACCTGCTGAATTCGTCGCTCGCTCGACATAATCTGTCGCTTCGTCGTCATAAGCTGTCGCGCCTCTGTAAATTATCCTGCATGAGCGGTAGACTTGACAGCTTTCCGTAGAACCCCGTGGAGTGATGGCATGGCGGACGTAAACAAGGTCGTTCTGGCGTATTCCGGCGGCCTGGACACTTCGGTGATCCTCAAGTGGCTGCAGGATACATATAACTGTGAAGTAGTGACCTTCACCGCTGACCTGGGTCAGGGCGAAGAGGTCGAACCGGCCCGCGCCAAGGCACAGGCCATGGGCGTAAAAGAAATCTATATCGACGATCTGCGCGAAGAATTCGTGCGTGATTTCGTGTTCCCGATGTTCCGCGCCAACACCGTTTACGAAGGCGAGTACCTGCTGGGTACTTCCATCGCTCGTCCGTTGATCGCCAAACGCCTGATCGAAATCGCCAACGAAACCGGTGCTGACGCCATTTCCCACGGCGCGACYGGCAAGGGCAACGACCAGGTTCGTTTCGAACTGGGCGCCTACGCCTTGAAGCCAGGCGTGAAAGTGATCGCTCCATGGCGCGAATGGGACCTGCTGTCCCGTGAGAAGCTGATGGACTACGCCGAGAAGCACGCGATTCCGATCGAGCGTCACGGCAAGAAAAAATCCCCGTACTCGATGGATGCCAACCTGCTGCACATCTCCTATGAAGGCGGCGTGCTGGAAGACACCTGGACCGAGCACGAAGAAGACATGTGGCGCTGGACCGTCTCCCCGGAGAAAGCTCCCGACAAACCGCAGTACCTGGAACTGACCTACCGCAACGGCGACATCGTTGCACTGGACGGTGTCGAAATGACCCCGGCCACCGTGCTGGCGACCTTGAACCGTATCGGTGGCGAACATGGTATCGGCCGTCTGGACATCGTCGAAAACCGCTATGTGGGCATGAAGTCCCGTGGCTGCTACGAGACGCCTGGCGGCACCATCATGCTGCGCGCTCACCGTGCGATCGAATCGATCACCCTGGACCGCGAAGTGGCTCACCTCAAAGACGAGCTGATGCCTAAATACGCCAGTCTGATCTACACCGGCTACTGGTGGAGCCCAGAGCGTCTGATGCTGCAACAGATGATCGATGCTTCCCAGGCCCACGTGAACGGCGTAGTGCGCCTGAAACTGTACAAGGGCAACGTGATCGTCACCGGACGCAAGTCCGACGAGTCGTTGTTCGACGCCAACATCGCGACCTTCGAGGAAGATGGCGGCGCCTACAACCAGGCCGATGCGGCGGGCTTCATCAAGCTCAACGCCTTGCGCATGCGTATCGCGGCGAACAAAGGCCGCAAGCTGTTCTGAGACCTTTGATGCGGTAATGGAACTGTGGCCTTGTCGATGACAAGGCCACAGTTCTGAAAAAGGGCTGCTGCATATTACGTTTCGCTTTCTGCTGGTTTCTTCCAACCGTTCCTTTTGCTGCCTGCCTTTGATCTCACTTCAAGGGCTGCCTTGCTCTGTGCGACGGGTCAAAACCTAGCCCATGATCGTCACGCCATGTGAGCTCAAATTGTAAGAAACACAGAACGTTGCGTTGCTGCGTTTCTTTAGTTGTTTCCAGTGTTTGAGCGCACTGTCCTTCAGCACTACCTCCGAATCGGCACACGTGAGAAATACGATCACGTGTGCAGGATTATCCGGCGCGTGCTGGATACTCTCCATCAGGGCGCTGAACCCCATTTTTTTGGTTATCCAGCGTGCATCAATGATGTGCAGATCCTTTAGCGGCGCGGGCAGCTGCACATGGTGTTGGACCGAGCGTTCAGGCGACACACTGGAAGTGCTGTTTCCAGAGTGATCAGCGTTGTCCATGACTTTTATAAAATGCTTTCCCTTCTCGAAATCGGAGGGCGCGTAAAGCGATCGATAATTGAAGTTAAGTGTGGCGAAGAAAAGAAAAAGCAAATAAAAGGGAAAGCTGATCAGAAACCAGATGTAGAGTTCTCTCTCCTTGTGGTCAAGAAAGGGCAGCGATACAGCAGCTGATGTTTCGGACAGTGCTGCAAATATTGCAATGATTGTCATGGGGTTGGTGATTCTTTTTTTGAGTTTTGTCATGTTTTTTACTCATTAGGTATTATCTTTTTCTCTGTTGGTTTATAGGGTGTGTTTTGGTGGTGATGCATGTATGAGTGTGTTTTTTTGTATTTGTTATTTTAAGTTTCTTTTTGTTGTGTGGTTGAGGTTGATATAGTAACTGTATTGTTCTGGGTCTGGGTATGGCTGTTTATTTGTTTTAAAGTTGTGTGGGTTTGTTTGAGTTGTGAAGTGTTGCTGTATGTAAGTTTTTTCGAGTGGTTCGGGCCAGGTTATGTAAGATTCTGCAAGATACTCGTTGCCTTTAAGGGTAGCTTAATAGTCACGGTCTGTCGGACCAAGGGCGTTGAACCCTGTTTTTTTGGGGGGTGAATTGTTACAAAGACATTGTCGAAGCGTTTAGCAGTGTTCGGCCAATAAAATCCCTGGCTCATCATGCGCAATGATTTCTTGTAGGAATAATCCGTGTTGTTTGTAGGTAATGTCTCTCGGTGCGAGTGGTCGAGGGGGACGGCATGCCATGGGTGAAACGACTAGGCTATGGTGCGGGCTCTAAAAATTCGAACAGCGAAAATTGGAATTGCCCATGAATAAAGTGCTGATCGTGGATGATCACCCCGTCATTCGTCTTGCGGTACGTATGCTAATGGAGCGTCATGGCTACGAAGTCATTGCAGAAACAGACAATGGCGTGGWTGCATTGCAACTTGCTCGTGAACTTATGCCGGATATCGTTATCCTGGATATTGGAATACCGAAGCTGGATGGGTTGGAAGTTATCGCGCGCCTGACCTCGGCGGCGATGCCTCTTAAAGTGCTGATATTGACGTCCCAGGCTCCAGGACATTTTTCCATGCGTTGTATGCAATCGGGTGCCGCCGGATATGTCTGTAAACAACAGGACCTTACTGAGTTGCTCAGTGCAATAAAGGCTGTATTGTCAGGTTATAGCTACTTTCCTAATCAGGCGCTGCATACTGTGCGCTCCAGTCTTGGGAATGCCAGTGAAGCCGATATGGTGGATCGTTTGTCCGGGCGGGAAATGATGGTCCTTCAGCAGTTGGCCCGAGGAAAGACAAACAAGGAAATCGCCGATGGGATGTTCCTCAGCAATAAAACCGTCAGTACTTACAAGACTCGCCTGTTGCTGAAGCTCAATGCTCGCTCACTGGTCGATCTTATTGAATTGGCTCAACGTAATGGCCTGGTATGAGTATGCCAGCGTTTGACGAGGGGCGATGAGCGGGCGTTTGTCGGGGATGGGCACTTAGTAAAAAGCCTCCGTTTCGGGAGGCTTTTAGGTGTCATAGGTCAAAATCGTAATCGGCCAATTGCTTTTGCAGTCGGCGCTCCTCCAGCAGATTGTCGATGGTGCGGCGTTTGCTCAGGTTGGTCTTCGCTACTTCCACCACCGGTTCTGCGTCATCGGCCTCAACGGCGGTGAAGTCGTCTTCTACGTCCAATTGCTCTTTGCCAGTGCTCATAAGGTTAACTCCAGGCTAAGACTGCCTTTGGCGCTCCTTATATCGACAATTTCCCGGCGGGTAAAAAAGATTTTTTCAATCGGCTAATCAAGAAAACTAATAGAGCCTCAATCGTCCGAGGTCTTTTGCTTGTATTCGCATAAGTCCTCGATCCGGCAGCTGCCACAACGCGGCTTGCGGGCCAGGCAAACGTAGCGTCCGTGGAGAATCAGCCAGTGATGGGCGTCGAGCAGATACTCCTTCGGCACGAATTTCATCAGTTTCTGCTCCACCTCGACCACATTCTTGCCCGGAGCAATGCCGGTACGGTTGCTGACCCGGAAAATGTGGGTGTCCACGGCCATGGTCAGCTGACGAAAGGCGGTATTGAGCACCACATTGGCGGTCTTGCGGCCGACGCCGGGCAACGCTTCCAGCGCTTCGCGGGTCTGCGGTACTTCACCGCCATGGCGCTCTACCAGCAAGCGACAGGTTTCGATCACGTTTTTTGCTTTGCTGTTATACAGGCCGATGGTCTTGATGTACTCCGATAATCCTTCAACGCCCAAGGCATAAATCGCCGCCGGCGTATTGGCCACCGGAAACAGTTTGGCGGTGGCCTTGTTGACGCCGACATCGGTCGATTGCGCCGAGAGAATCACGGCAATCAGCAGTTCGAACGGCGAGGAATAGGCCAGCTCGGTCTTCGGTTCAGGATTGTCTTCGTGAAACCTGCGGAAAATTTCCAGACGTTTTGCGGCATTCATGGGCGATGCGTTTCCTCGAAGGAGGTCAATGTGGGGGAGGGGCGGGTCCAGGCCTGACGTGCGGCGATCAGCAGCCCCAGCAGAATAAACCCGCCGGGGGCCAGCGTGGCCAAGCGCAGGCCACCGTCAGCGGTGAGCACCCAACCTTGCCAGTCCGGTTGCATGGCAGCGGTCAGCCAGGGCAGATGGCTACCCAGTGTCCCGTTGCCGATAAGCTCGCGGAGCAGGCCCAGGCCAATCATCAAGGCGCCGAACAGGCCGCACAGGCGCAGGCGGTCACGCCTTGTGCCCTGGAAAAAACCGTTATGTTCCAGCACCACGCATTGCAAGGCGATCAATCCGGTATAGAACCCCAGATGCTGGTGCCATTGAAGCGACCAGGCTTGCATGGCGAGTTCCACACAACTGGTCAGTGTGGCAGCCAGCAGGAGGCAGGCCAGTAAATGGGTTGCCGGAATCAGTCGTGAGCGCAAGATACCCATGCTCACGTCATAAACACTGAGCACCAGAGCGAACATCAGCCACAGGCCTAGAGCCGTTACCAACGAATCAGTGACGCCGATCAGAGGCGCAAGCATCAGCGAGTTCTGCAGGGTTGATGACTTATTCATGGGCGCTGCTCCCGATCAGCGGTTGCCGGTGTTCATCGAAGTAACGCAATGCATCGTGGGTGGCATTGATCACCGCTCTTGAGGTGATGGTCGCGCCTGCGATCTGATCGAATTGCCCTCGGTCCTTTTTCAAGGCCCAGCCAGTGTCGCTTGGTTCACCTAGAGACTTGCCGGTAAACACTTGCAGCCAGGCATTGGGCCAGTCGGCGAGCTTGCCGCCCAGCCCCGGGGTTTCCGATTGCTTGAGGGTTTTGACCCCCAGCAACGTGCCATGGGGGTCGATGGCGATCAGCAAATCGATGGCGCCGGCGTAGCCCAGTGTCTGGCTGCGCAGCAACACGGCGCTCGGTTGGCCGGCCTTGGACGCCAGATAGCCATTCAGCAGCGTGCTGTTGGGCAGGCGTGTTTTTTCGACGTTGAGGGGGTGTTCCAGTGGCTGATTGTCGTAGCTGTCGGGCGCTAGCAGATCCAGCAAATTGCGGCTGTCGATCAGGCGTTGTTCGGCGGCAATGCGTGCGGCGCTGGTGTACTGCGCGAGGTAAGTCGCGCCTGTCCCCAGGCCTGCCAGTAATACCAGGGTCACAACGCTTGTCGCTCGGTTCATGGGCTGACCTGCGCTTGTCTGGAGGCAGCAAACCGCTCCAGCGCCGGTACACAGAGGTTCATCAGCAGGACGGCAAAAGCCACCCCGTCGGGATAGCCGCCCCACGTGCGAATCAAGTAAGTCAGCAGCCCCACTCCGGCGCCGAACAGCAACCGGGCCGTGGGGTTTTTCGCGCCGGATACCGGTTCCGTCACGATGAAGAAGGCACCCAGCATGCTCGCGCCAGTGAGCAGATGGAAGAGTGGCGAGCCATGGGAATCGGAGCCCGAACCGTTCCAGCACAACAGGCTGATGACGAACAGGCTGGCGAGCATGCCGACCGGCGCATGCCAGCTGAACACCCGCCGTTGCAGCAGAAACGCGCCGCCGGCCAGGAAGGCCAGGTTGACCCATTCCACGCCCCGGCCGCCGAAATGGCCGAATGCCGGGTTGCCGGCAAACAGTTCGTCCATGGTCAGGCTTTTGTTGATTCGCAGGCTGTCCAGCGCGGTGGCCTGGGCCCACGCGTCTGGTGTCTGGCCGAGGTTGAAGCCGAACACTTGTTGCAGGCCAGCGAGGAAGTCCATGCCGTGGGACGACGGCCAATGGGTCATTTGCTGAGGAAACGTCACTGAAGCCAGGGCGAAACCGAGCATCGCCGGGTTGAACGGATTCCTGCCGACGCCGCCATACAGGTGCTTGCCGAAAAAAAGTCCGAATGCCGCAGCGCYGACCGTCAGCCACCATGGGCAATAAGGCGGCAAGGCCAGGGCCAACAGGGTCGCGCTGACCAGCGCACTGCCATCGCTCACTGTCGGTTTTAYAGGTTGCTTGCGCAGCTGTAACACCGCTGCTTCAACGGCCAGTGCGGTAGCTGCCGTCAGAATCAGGTTGATCAACACGCCCCAACCGTACAGCCAGAACAACATCAGCATTCCCGGCAGGGTGGCCAGCAACACCAGCTTCATGGCCTGCTGAAGGCGTTCATCCACCGATTCAAGGGGCGGCATAGGCATCCACCTGCCGCTCGGCTTCGCTGAGCGCATGTTGCAATGCTGTGATCTGTTCGGCCGGCGCTTCGTTTGTTTGAGCCTTCTTGAGTTCGGCGCGGCGCATGGCCAACTGGATCTTCGCCCGTTTCAGCTCGGCATCGTTTGTCGGAACAGGTGGAGTAGCTACCACCGGTGCACTGCTTTCCAGCAGCGACAGCGCCTGTTCGGCAGCTTCGAACTGCTGTTGCAGCACGATCAGTTGCGATTGCTGTTCGAAGGTCGGTGGATGCCCGAAGGCCTTGAGCGATTTATTCAGCTGCGCCCGACTCATCGCCAGATCGACCTTGGCCTTTTTCAGCGCCGCATCGGCATTGGCGGCCTTCTGCGCACGCACGCGCTCGAGCGCGGCCTGAACCGGGTCGAGCGTCACTTCACTGTGCTGCACGGCGCGTTGGGCGCGGGTCTGACGTTCGGCGAGTTTCTGTTCCTCTTCGCGATGTAGGCGGGCATTGCGCTGTTCGAAGCGACGTCGCGCGCGGTTGCGCTTGGCGGCCCGGGCCTGTTGCTCCTCCAGGCTGAACGCCAGCCCACCGACAATCGGCAGCGTGGCCAGCGGTAGCGGATGCATCTCGATGCAATCCACCGGGCAGGGCGCCACGCAGAGGTCGCAACCGGTGCATTCGTCGACGATGACCGTGTGCATGAATTTCGCCGCGCCGACAATCGCGTCGACCGGGCAGGCCTGAATGCATTTGGTGCAGCCGATGCATTCGGCTTCGCGGATGTACGCGATTTGCGCCGGTGCCGAACCGCGACTGACGTCCAGTTCCAGCACCGGCACTTTCAGCAGCTCGGCGAGGGCCGCGATGGTTTCGCTGCCGCCCGGTGGGCACTTGTTGATCGGCTCGCCGCTGGCGATGCCTTCGGCGTACGGTTTGCATCCGGGGTGGCCACACTTGCCGCATTGGGTCTGCGGCAAGAGGGCATCGATGCGTTGAATCAGACTCATGTTTTGATCAGCCCGCTGAATCCGAGAAAAACCACTGCGATCAATCCGGCGCCGATCAATTCGATCGGCAGGCCGCGAAAGGGCAGGGGGACATCGTTATCGAGTGTGCGTTGGCGCAAGTCGCTGAACAGGCTCAGCACCAGCCAGAAACCCAGCCCGGCACCGAGGCTCAAGGCTATGGCGTGGAAAAGTCCCTTGTCGTCCTGAGCGTTGAGCAGGGTCAGCCCAAGCACGCCGGCATTGCCCAGCAGCAGGGGCCAGAGACCCTCGAATGAAAGCTTGGCGAATAACCGTGGAAGCAGTTTCAGCAGCGGGCCGATCAGCAGAGCGCTCAGCGGCAGGAATACGAACAGTCGCAGCGACGTCAGCCCCAGCGGCACCAGCAGCCAGTGGTAGAGCGCATGGCCGAGCGTGCCGACGATCAGCATCAGGCACGTCGTCGCGATGCCCAATGCATGCACTTGTCGCCGCTCGCTGCCCAGCACCGGATCGACGCCCAGCGGCCAGTGCAACACGAGGTTGTTGATCAGGGCAGCGCTGATAAGCGTAAGAAGCAGTTCGGTCATGATCGTGCCGGTAAGAACAGGGCTTTCTTAAGGGGCTCTCTAAAAAGAGATTAGGCATTATCCGGCAAGGAAGGAGGGTGGGCCAGATATGAAAATCCCACAGTCGCGCCGGGCACGACTGTGGGATCGGTTTAGCGCAGGACTTTACTTGATGCGCTGACCTGGCTTGGCGCCACTGTCGGGGCTCAGCAGATAGATTTCTTCGCCACCAGGGCCGGCCGCCATCACCATGCCTTCGGAGATCCCGAATTTCATTTTGCGGGGCTTGAGGTTGGCAATCATCATGGTCAGGCGACCTTCAAGCTTGGCCGGGTCCGGGTAGGCGCTCTTGATGCCGGAGAGCACGTTGCGTTGCTCGTCACCGATGTCCAGGGTCAGGCGCAGCAGTTTGTCGGCACCTTCGACGGCTTCGGCCTTGAGGATCAGGGCGACGCGCAGGTCGACCGCGGCAAAGGTATCGAACTCGATCTCCGGCGACAGCGGATCCTTGGCCAGTTCGCCGTTGCCTTGAGGCGCGGCAGCTTCGCCGGTGTCGGTCTGGCTGGCGGTCAGGTCTTCTTTCGAGGCGTCGGTCATGGCTTGCACTTTTACCGGGTCGATGCGGGTCATCAACGGTTTGAACTCGTTCAGCTGATGGTTGCTGAGCAAGGTGGCGTGGTCGTTCCAGGTCAGCGGTGCGACGTTCAGGAACGCCTCGGCATCGGCGGCCAGCAGCGGCAGCACCGGCTTGAGGAAAATCACCAATTGGCGGAAMAGGTTGATACCCAGGGCGCAAATGGCCTGGACTTCATCCTGCTTGCCTTCCTGTTTGTTCAGCGACCATGGCGCCTTGTCGGCGATCCAGGCGTTGGCTCGGTCGGCCAGGCCCATGATTTCGCGCATGGCCCGGGCGAAGTCACGCGCCTCGTAGGCTTCGGCGATGCTCGGTGCTGCGGCCAGGAACGCTTCGGTCAGCTCTGGCGCGGCGTTGCCGGCCACCAGCACGCCAGCGTTGCCTTTGTTGATGAAACCGGCGCAACGGCTGGCGATGTTGACGACTTTGCCGACCAGGTCCGAGTTGACCTTCTGCACGAAGTCTTCGAGGTTCAGGTCCAGGTCATCGACGCCACGGCTCAGCTTGGMCGCGTAGTAGTAGCGCAGGTATTCCGGCGACAGGTGATCCAGATAGGTCCGGGCCTTGATGAAGGTGCCGCGGGACTTGGACATCTTCTGACCGTTGACGGTCAGGTAGCCGTGCACGTTGATGCCGGTCGGTTTACGGAAACCGGCGCCTTCGAGCATCGCTGGCCAGAACAGGGCGTGGAAGTTGACGATGTCCTTGCCGATGAAGTGGTACAGCTCGGCGGTGGAGTCCTTGCCCCAGAACGCGTCGAAATCAAGTGCAGGCGTACGGTTGCACAGGTTCTTGAAGCTGGCCATGTAGCCGATCGGCGCGTCCAGCCACACGTAGAAGTACTTGCCTGGTTCATCAGGAATTTCGAAGCCGAAGTACGGCGCATCGCGGGAGATGTCCCACTGTTGCAAGCCGGCGTCCAGCCATTCGGCGATCTTGTTGGCCACGGCCTCTTGCAAGGTGCCGCTGCGGGTCCAGGCTTGCAGCATTTCCTGGAAGTCCGGCAGCTTGAAGAAGAAGTGCTGGGAATCCTTGAGCACCGGCGTGGCGCCGGAGATTGCCGACTTCGGATCTTTGAGGTCGGTCGGCGCGTAGGTTGCACCGCATTTTTCGCAGTTGTCGCCGTACTGGTCTTCGGTGCCGCATTTCGGGCAGGTGCCCTTGATGAAGCGGTCGGCCAGGAACATTTTCTTTTCCGGGTCGAAGTACTGCGTGATCGAGCGCGTGGCGATGTGCCCGGCGTCGCGCAGCTTCAGGTAGATCTGGCTCGACAGCTCACGGTTTTCTTCGGCGTGAGTGGAGTGGAAGTTGTCGAAGTCCACCAGGAACTCGGCAAAGTCGGCGCTGTGTTCAGCCTGGACGTTGGCGATCAGTTGTTCCGGGGTGATGCCTTCCTTTTCTGCGCGCAGCATGATGGCCGAACCGTGGGCGTCGTCGGCGCAGACATAAATGCATTGGTTACCGCGATGCTTCTGGAAGCGCACCCACATATCGGTCTGGATGTATTCCAGCATATGGCCGAGGTGGATCGAACCATTGGCATAGGGCAGGGCGCTGGTGACGAGGATCTTGCGTGGCTCGGACATGGGGCTCGGCTACTTGATGAAACGGAGGTCGGCCACTATAAAGCGCCGGCGCATATTTTTCACCCCCACGGCCAGCTTCCACGGACCTTTGTACCCGCCGGTCATAAGATATTTGTCATATTCTGAAAGCATCCCGTCCAGGCGACAGAACGGTTAGGATACCCGCCTGATTTTCCAGTCTTGCTATCGGAGTTGCCCATGAGCGCCGTCAATCGCGCAGCGGTGGAAGCCGTCCTTCGCCAATACACCGACCCTTATCTGAACCAGGACCCGGTCAGCGCCGGGTGCGTGCGCAGCATCGATATTCAGGGCGATCGCGTCAGCGTCCAGCTGGAGCTGGGTTACGCCGCCGGTCTGTTCAAGAGTGGCTGGGCGCAGTTGTTGCAGATGGCCATCGAGGGCCTGGATGGCGTGGTCACTGCCCGTGTCGAGATCACCAGCGTGATTGCCGCGCACAAGGCCCAGGCACAGATTCCGGGGTTGGCCAACGTCAAAAACGTGGTGGCCGTGGCGTCTGGAAAGGGAGGCGTGGGCAAATCCACCACGGCCGCCAACCTGGCGCTGGCGTTGGCTCGTGAAGGTGCCAAAGTGGGGATTCTCGACGCGGACATCTACGGTCCGAGCCAGGGCATCATGTTCGGCATCCCTGAAGGCACCCGTCCTCAGGTCAAGGATCAGAAATGGTTCATTCCGATCGAGTCCCATGGCGTCGAAGTGATGTCCATGGCCTTCCTGACCGACGACAACACGCCGATGGTCTGGCGTGGGCCGATGGTGTCCGGCGCCTTGTTGCAACTGGTCACGCAAACGGCCTGGGGCGACCTGGATTACCTGGTCATCGACATGCCTCCAGGCACCGGCGACATCCAGTTGACCCTGGCGCAAAAAGTCCCGGTGGCCGGTGCGGTGATCGTGACCACCCCGCAGGATCTGGCATTGCTGGATGCGCGCAAGGGCGTGGAAATGTTCCGCAAGGTCAACATCCCGGTGCTGGGCGTGGTCGAAAACATGGCCGTGCACATCTGCTCCAACTGCGGGCATGCCGAGCATTTGTTCGGTGAGGGCGGGGGGGTGAAGCTGGCCAACCAGTATGGCGTCGAACTGTTGGCTTCGTTGCCGCTGTCGATGCTGATTCGCGAACAGGCCGATGGCGGCAAGCCAACGGTGATCGCCGAGCCTGACAGCCAGATTGCGATGGTTTACCAGGAACTGGCCCGCCATGTCGGCGCGCGGATCGTGTTGCAGGAAGCTGCGACGCCGGCGATGCCGAACATCACCGTCAGCGACGATTAAATCGCTGAAAAGAGATCGCTGCCTCGCTTCGCTCGACACGAGGCTGCGATCTTTTGATATTGCTTTAGATACGCAACCCGCCATCCAGCTCCAGAATCCGACCAGTGTAGTAGTCATTCTCGAAAATGTAGGCCGCCGACTGGGCGATCTCTTCGGGTTTGCCCATGCGCTTGAGCGGAATCCCGGAAGTCATCTTTTCCAGCGCTTCAGGTTTCATGCTCAGGGTCATTTCAGTTTCGATGAAGCCCGGCGCAATGCCCGCCACACGAATCCCATAGCGCGCCAGTTCCTTGGCCCAGGTCACGGTCGCCGCAGCGACACCGGCCTTGGCGGCGGAGTAGTTGGTCTGGCCGATATTGCCGGCGCGTGAGATCGACGAGATATTGATGATCGCGCCGCTGTTGTTCAGCTCGACCATTTTTGCCGCGACTTCACGGGTGCACAGGAACACGCCGGTCAGATTGACGTCGATCACCGCTTGCCATTGGGCCAGGCTCATCTTGGTCATTTCGCCATCCTTGACCTTCAGCAACAGGCCGTCACGCAAAATGCCGGCGTTGTTGATCAGGCCATGGATCGCGCCGAAATCGTCGGCCACCTGGCTGACCATATGGGTCACTTGCTCTTCATCGGCGACGTTGCACAAGTAGGCACGGGCCTCGACACCCTTGGCCTTGCAAGCGGCGACGGCGGCGTCGAGTTTTTCCTGGTTCAGGTCCACCAGGGCCAGCTTGGCGCCACGACCTGCAAGATACTCGGCCATGGAACGGCCTAAACCCTGGCAACCGCCGGTGATAATGATTACTTTGTCAGTGAGTTGCATTCGCATAGCCCCATAGCCGATCGGAGTGTTTCTCCTTCTAGAGGGCCTCTCGATCTGAGCCTGATGTGGCCTGGCTGCACATGAGAACTGCCCCTGTGGCGTACTGGAACTTTCACCCAGACGCCTGTCCGTTTTTTCGACGGAATCTATATAAGGAGTCATAAATTGAGCGTTGTAGTGGCTAAGCATGCCCGAGAATTGCTTCTCAAGGAATACCGTGGAGTGCTCTCGACGCACTCCAAAGCGATGCCCGGTTTCCCGTTTGGCTCCGTGGTTCCGTACTGTCTGGACGAACAGGGCCGGCCGCTGATCCTTATCAGCCGCATCGCTCAGCACACTCACAACCTGCTGAAGGATCCGAAATGCTCGCTGCTGGTGGGTGAGCGCGAGGCCGAAGACGTGCAAGCCGTTGGTCGGCTGACCTACCTGGCCGAAGGAGAAAAGCTCGAGGACACCGCAGCCATCGAAGCGGCAGCCGAGCGTTACTACCGCTATTTCCCGGATTCGCAGAACTATCACAAGGCCCACGATTTCGATTTCTGGGTGCTCAAACCGGTACGCCACCGTTACATCGGCGGCTTCGGCGCGATTCACTGGGTCGACCAACTGACCCTCGCCAACCCGTTCGCCGGCAAGGCCGAAGTGAGCATGGTCGAGCACATGAATGCCGATCACGCCAAAGCCATCGCCCACTATGTCGACTTGGCGGGCCTGCCGAAAACCGTGCCGGCGCAATTGGTCGGCATCGACAGCGAAGGCATGCACTTGCGCATCGGCCAGGGGCTTTACTGGCTGCCGTTTCAAGCGCCTTGTAATACGCCGACACAAGTCCGGGAAGCCTTGGTTTTCCTGGCTCACGCCGAACATTGGCCGAAAAATCAAGTGGCCGATGCTTGAATTCACGAAACGGCGACGTCATCTAAGGAAGACTGGCAAGGCTTACTTGCGTTGAGGAACCATTTGATGCGCCCTTTTTTGTTGCTCTTTGTACTGTTTCCGGTGTTGGAGCTGTTCGTATTCGTCAAGGTCAGCGCAGCGATCGGGTTTTTCCCGGCCCTGCTGCTGATCATTCTCGGCTCGATGCTCGGCATGTTCGTGCTGCGTATCGCCGGTCTGGCTACTGCGCTGCGCGCTCGTGAAAGCCTGAGCCGCGGCGAGTTGCCGGCCCAGACCATGCTCGAAGGCCTGATGCTGGCCCTGGCGGGGGGGCTGTTGATTCTGCCGGGCTTCGTCACCGACGTGCTGGGTCTGATTATGTTGCTGCCGATCTCTCGTCAACTGCTGGCCAATAAAATGCGCCAGCGCGCCGAGGAACAAGCGATGCGCCAGCGTGCGTTTGCCGATGACCTTCAGCCGCGGGGCGGTCCTGCTCCACGTCAGCCGTTGGGCCGTGAGCCTAACGTGATCGAAGGCGAGTTCGAACACCGCGACTCCAAGTAACATGTCCATCGACACGGCACCTTTGGGTGCCGTGTTCATTTTCAGGGTATCGACGTAAAAATTTCGCTCTCGGCCCTTGAAATAGGCTCGCGCGCCCTTATGTAACGGTCACCGCAAGGTTTCTGGCAATTGCGCCAGACAGACTTCCGCGGTTCGCTCGACGAACCGCACCCGGCGCCGCCGGATTTGTTAAACCCGCCGGGACTACACCGGCCGATGAAAACCACAATTAGGAGAGATCGACAATGAAGCTTCGTCCTCTGCATGACCGCGTCGTTATCCGTCGCAGCGAAGAAGAAAAGAAAACCGCTGGCGGTATCGTCCYGCCAGGTTCGGCTGCTGAGAAGCCAAACCAGGGTGAAGTCCTAGCTGTAGGCCCAGGCAAAGTGCTGGACAACGGCGAAGTGCGTGCACTGTCCGTGAAAGTGGGTGACAAGGTGGTGTTCGGCCCGTACTCCGGCAGCAACACTGTGAAAGTCGATGGCGAAGACCTGGTGATCATGGCTGAGAACGAGATTCTCGCTGTTGTCGAAGGCTGATTCCCCGCTCATTTTCCCGCTACTACAAAGTATTTAAGGAATATCGATCATGGCTGCTAAAGAAGTTAAATTCGGCGACTCCGCCCGCAAGAAAATGCTCACCGGTGTCAACGTTCTGGCTGACGCAGTAAAAGCGACCCTGGGCCCGAAAGGCCGTAACGTGATCATCGAGAAGAGCTTCGGCGCTCCGACCATCACCAAGGACGGCGTTTCCGTAGCCAAAGAAATCGAACTCGAAGACCGCTTCGAAAACATGGGCGCGCAGCTGGTCAAAGACGTTGCCTCCCGTGCCAACGATGACGCAGGCGACGGTACCACCACCGCTACCGTTCTGGCTCAGTCGATCGTCAACGAAGGCCTGAAAGCCGTCGCTGCCGGCATGAACCCGATGGACCTGAAGCGCGGTATCGACAAAGCGACCATCGCGATCGTCAAGGAACTGAAAGCCCTGTCCAAGCCTTGCGCTGACACCAAGGCAATCGCTCAGGTAGGTACCATCTCGGCCAACTCCGACAACTCCATCGGCGACATCATTGCCGAAGCCATGGAAAAAGTCGGTAAAGAAGGCGTGATCACCGTTGAAGAAGGCTCGGGCCTGGAAAACGAACTGTCGGTTGTTGAAGGCATGCAGTTCGACCGTGGCTACCTGTCCCCGTACTTCGTCAACAAGCCAGAGACCATGACTGCCGAGCTGGATGGTCCGCTGATCCTGCTGGTCGACAAAAAGATCTCGAACATCCGCGAAATGCTGCCAGTACTGGAAGCCGTTGCCAAAGCCGGCCGTCCACTGCTGATCGTGGCCGAAGACGTTGAAGGCGAAGCCCTGGCGACTCTGGTTGTGAACAACATGCGTGGCATCGTTAAAGTCGCAGCCGTCAAGGCTCCAGGCTTCGGCGACCGTCGCAAGGCCATGCTGCAGGACATCGCTGTTCTGACCGGCGGTACCGTGATCTCCGAAGAGATCGGTCTGAGCCTGGAAAGCACTACCCTGGAACACCTGGGTAATGCCAAGCGCGTGATCCTGTCCAAAGAAAACACCACCGTGATCGACGGCGCCGGCGTTGAGGCTGATATCCAGGCTCGCGTGACCCAGATCCGTCAACAAGTGGCCGACACTTCGTCCGACTACGACCGTGAAAAACTGCAAGAGCGCCTGGCCAAACTGTCCGGCGGCGTTGCAGTGATCAAGGTCGGCGCTGGTTCCGAAGTTGAAATGAAAGAGAAGAAAGCCCGCGTTGAAGACGCCCTGCACGCTACCCGTGCAGCCGTTGAAGAAGGCGTGGTACCTGGCGGCGGCGTGGCACTGATCCGTGCCCTGCAAGCCATCAGCGAACTGAAAGGCGACAACGCCGATCAGGACGTCGGTATCGCTGTTCTGCGTCGTGCGGTTGAAGCGCCACTGCGTCAGATCGTTGCCAACTCCGGCGACGAGCCAAGCGTGGTTGTCGACAAGGTCAAGCAAGGCGCGGGTAACTTCGGTTACAACGCTGCCACCAGCGAATACGGCGACATGATCGAAATGGGCATCCTGGACCCAACCAAGGTGACCCGTTCGGCTCTGCAAGCTGCATCCTCGATTGGCGGTCTGATCCTGACCACCGAGGCCGCTGTTGCCGAAGCACCGAAGAAAGACGGTGCAGCTGGCGGCGGTATGCCAGACATGGGCGGTATGGGTGGCATGGGCGGCATGATGTAAGCCAGCCTTACCCCTATAAAAAAGCCCCGCCTGCGTCGAGCAGGCGGGGCTTTTTATTGCCTTCATTTTGGTAGGTCCGCAGATCGCGTCGCGGCCATCCATCGCGGGCAAGCCACGATCCCACAGTGGATTGCGTAAACCTGTGGGAGCAGGGCTTGCCCGCAATGGCGTCGGTTCAGGCGCTGACCGGTTTTGCCTCGTTCGCCTGTTCAGTCTTGGAGGCCGGCCGGTACAGGATGTTGTAGTACGCACCCAGGCAAAACAGCCAGCAGAAAATCGCCGTCCACACGTTGTGCGAGAAGAAGTGCGCGCCCTGCATCATCCGGCCGATGGAAAACACCGAGCCCAACGTGAAAGCGAAGATAAACGCATAGCGTGCCAGCCGTGGGCGTCGGTCACGCAACACAAAGAACAACGCAAACAGGGTGAAGCCGGTCGCCGCATGACCACCGGGCCAGCAGCGGCCTGGCTTGTCGGTATGCGGGCGAGGACTCAGCAGTTCGCTGTAGGTTTCGTGTCCGCCGAATTGTTCCAGGCTCCATGGGCATTGCACCGCCGTTGCCGCTTTGAGCGGAGTGACAAAGGAGGTTGACAGCGCCAGAGACAACACCAGGCAACCCATTTCACGTTTGAACGGTTTGAGCCTTTCAATGAAAAAGGAACTGACAAAGCCGAGGATAGAGAACACCGAAAAGGCAATGACCACTTGCTTGGCCCGGTCATGCAGGATGTTTTCCAGGAAATAACTGTGGCGCCCGATGAACGCACCGGCGACCGGATCATAGAACAGCTTGGCAAGGTCCATGTCCAGGGACGTCAACTCGAGCAGCATCAGGGTGATCGCCGCAATGGCGGGCACTCCCAGGCACAGCCAGAAATTGAGCGGGCGGGAGACGGGACGGACAGCGGTTGATGACATGGTGGATCCTGATGAATGGAAAAACCCCGGGGCATCAGCCCGGGGCCATTCGATTAACGTTCGCTGACTTGGCGGATGCCCTCCGTGGGCGCTTTCCAGCCGAGCAGCTGTTGCTTGAAGCCATGACTGGCAGTTTGGTAGTAAGTGATTGCGCGGGTGATCAACGGATCACCTGTGGTTGCCTGTGATTCGCGACTGTCGG
Organism: Pseudomonas sp. 05N433; assembly: GCF_056396925.1. Lineage (NCBI taxonomy): Bacteria > Pseudomonadati > Pseudomonadota > Gammaproteobacteria > Pseudomonadales > Pseudomonadaceae > Pseudomonas > Pseudomonas sp. 05N433. Next base: position 105,886 of record NZ_JBFTML010000006.1, read on the forward strand.
TCAGTGCATCGTCGTGGCGACGCAGACCCTCACGCGGGCTCAGGATCGCTAAATCCTTACCGTCGAACAAGCCCAGATGTTGATAGTTGCCAACCACCACTCGCGGTGGCAGTGGATTGTCCTGCAACAGGTTGCGACCGAAGAACGTCGACTGGTAATCCAGGTTCAGCAGCCCGAGCAACGTTGGCGCAAGGTCGATCTGACTGGCCAGCTGTGCGGTTTCCCGAGCGTCGATCAGCTTCGGTGCATAGATGAACAGCGGAATCTGATAGTTGCTGATCGGCAAGTCTTCTTTGCCGGCGCTGCCAGCCGTGTGGTCGGCAACGAAGACGAAGATTGTATTATCGAACCAGGGTTTTTTGCGCGCCTGATCGAGGAACTGACCAATGGCGAAGTCGGTGTACTTCACCGCACCGTCGCGTCCGTTACCGGATTTGATATCGATACGGTTATCCGGGTAGGTGTAGGGGCGATGGTTGGAGGTGGTCATCAGTTGCAGTAGAAACGGCTGTTGCCTGGCGTAGTCGGCATCGGCCAGTTTCAGGGTCTGGTTATAGAGGTCTTCGTCAGCCATTCCCCAGGCGTTCTTGAAGTGAATCTCTGATTCATCGACGCTGCTCTGGTCGACGACGCGATAGCCGTTGCCGCTGAAGAACGCGTTCATGTTGTCGAAGTAACCGCGCCCGCCATACACGAATACGCTGTCGTAACCCACGGCGCCAAGTTGCTGGCCGAGGCTGGCGAAACCGCTTTCACGACCCACGCGCTTGACGATCGAGCGCCCCGGCGTCGGTGGAATGGCCAGGGTGATGGCCTCCAGGCCGCGATCGGTGCGGGTGCCGGTGGCGTAGAAATTATTGAAGTACAGGCTTTGTTTGCGCAAGGCATCGAGGTTTGGTGTCAGGTTGCGATCGTCGCCATTGCTGCCCATGTACTTGGCACTGAAGCTTTCGATGGTGACCAGCACGATGTTGGGTTTTCGTTCGGTGCCGGGATTATCGATCATCCGGCGGATGTCCTGCGGATCCTCGCCGATGAAGCGAGCGTTGGGCTCGGTCAGTTCAGCGCGAATCTGTTGCGCGACGACGGAGGTCGGCAGGGTGCTGTAGAACTGCGGGTAATCCAGTTCGTTATTGCGAAAGGCGGCGAAGAACTGGTACGGGCCATTGCTCGCCAGTTCGTTCTGATAGGCATTACCGCCCTGAGCGCGCGGCGCATCCTGGCTGAGCAGTTGCGCGCTCAGGCCCGCGACGATCAGCAGGCCGAGTGCATTCAGCAGACGCCCGCGCATGGCAGGCAATGGTGCGTCCAGCGCAGCGTTGAAGGATTTGCGCAGCGCAAGGCTCAGAATCACGGCCAGCACCGCGAGCAGGCTCAGCAGCTTGCCGATCGGGTACGACTCCAACAGGTTATTCAGCACTTCGTCGGAGTAGACCAGGTAATCGACGGCGATAAAGTTGAAACGCACACCGAACTCATCCCAGAACAGCCATTCGGCCACCGACGTGAACAGCATGGCGAACAGGCTGACGGTCAGCAGGCCCTGAAGGAACCAGCGATGGCCACGGCGGCGCCACAAGGCCGGCGGGCATAGCAGCAGATAGAGGCCCATGGGCAGCGCCGCGTAGGCAATGAAACCCAGGTCATAAAGCAGGCCGATGCCAAACACGGACAGGAGCCCGCTGCCTGCCTCATCCAGGTGAGTGAGGAGGAGAACGCTTCGGGTCAGGAGAAAAATGACCAGCCAGGAACCGGTTACCAGTAGCAGAAAGCGCATTGGCGCCGTCTTCAAACAATCCATTATCTACATTCCCTATATCAATCGCGCGAAAGTTTCTCTTGAACGCTGTAGTCGGGTTGTGAACCGACAGTGAAAAACTTGTTAGCACCATTATTTGGTTGAGCGCATCGATTCTACGACCGGCCGCCCTAGCCCTGAGTCACACTAGGCCTTAAGCTGCGCGGGCCAAGACGGCCGTTACTGTATACGGAGGAGGTGCCGATGCGAATTCTATTGGTTGAAGACAACCGCGATATCCTGGCCAACCTGGCCGATTATCTGGGGCTCAAAGGTTACACCGTGGATTGCGCGCAGGACGGTTTATCTGGCTTGCACCTGGCGGCCACCGAGCATTACGACTTGATCGTACTCGATATCATGCTGCCCGGTATCGATGGCTACACCCTGTGCAAACGCCTGCGCGAAGACGCCCGCCGTGATACGCCGGTGATCATGCTCACTGCGCGCGATCAACTGGACGACCGTCTGCAAGGCTTCAAATCCGGCGCCGACGATTACTTGATCAAACCCTTTGCCCTGTCAGAACTGGCGGCGCGCATCGAGGCGGTCATGCGCCGTGCCCAGGGTGGCGGTCGCCGTGCCTTGCAGGTTGGCGATCTGAGCTACGACCTCGATACCCTGGAGGTGACGCGCGAAGGCCGTCTGCTGAAACTCAACCCGGTGGGCCTGAAGTTGCTGGCGGTGTTGATGCAGAAAAGCCCGCACGTGCTGCGCCGGGAAATTCTCGAAGAGGCCCTGTGGGGCGACGACTGCCCGGACAGCGACAGCCTGCGCAGCCACGTCCATCAATTGCGCCAGGTGATCGACAAGCCGTTCGCCAAACCCCTGCTGCACACGGTGCACGGCGTCGGTTATCGCTTGGCCGAGGGCCGTGATGGAGTTTAAGCAGAGCCTTTCGCAACGGATCATCATCGCCTTTGCGTTGATGAGCGCATTGGTCGCGGGAGCCTTCGCGATAGGCATCATCGCGACCGTGCACCTGGTGGAGGAGAAACTGATTTCGTCAGGTCTGGGTGGCGATTTGCAACGCCTGTTGCTGATGGACAGCGTGACGGACTGGAGCCACCGCCCCGAGCCGGACCAGTTGTTCTATTTCAGCGGCGGGCCGGGCGATTTTGAGTTACCCAAGGATTTGCGGCACCTGGACTCGGGTTTTCATGAAGTCTTTCGCGACCATCTGTCGTATCACGCCATGGTCGAAATCGTCGACGGACGGCGCTACGTGCTGTTGCAGGACCAGAGCGATTTCGAAGAGCGTGAACGGGTGCTGTTTGCCGTAGTGCTGGTGGGGTTCGTACTGAGCCTGGCGCTGGCGGTATTTCTGGGCTGGGTGCTGGCGCGCAAGGTGATGGCGCCGGTGGTGCGACTGGCCCGCCAGGTACGCCATCGCGATCAGCTGTTGGGCCTGGCACCGCCACTGGCGCCGGATTATGCCGCCGATGAAGTGGGCGAGCTGGCCGTGGCCTTCGACGCCACCCTCGGGCGCTTGCGTCAGGCGTTGACCCGTGAGCGATTGTTCACCAGTGACGTCAGCCACGAACTGCGCACGCCATTGATGGTGTTGGCCAGTTCCTGTGAATTGTTGCTGGAAAACCCCGGCATCGATCAGCGCGGGCGTGCCCAGGTCGAGCGGATCGCCCGGGCTTGCGCAGAGATGCGCGAGTTGGTGCAGACCTTCCTCATGCTGGCCCGCGCTCAGCATGAAGACGCCAGCATGGGCCCCCAGCAGAGCCTCAGTCAGGTGGCCGACGGGTTGCTTTGCCAATGGCGCGAACCGATCGAAGCCAAGGGCCTGACGTTGAACGTCGAGTTGGGCAACCCGCCGGACACTCGCTATAACGCGACGCTTCTGCACGCGGTGATGGGCAACCTGTTGCGTAATGCGCTGCATTACACCGAGCATGGGTTTATCCGCTTGGCCCTGACGGATACGGGGTTCGTGGTCGAGGACAGTGGTGTGGGCATTCCGGAAGAAAAACGCGAGGCGATGTTCGAGCCTTTCGTACGCGGCAGCGAAAAGCGTGGCGAGGGCTTGGGGCTGGGGCTGTCGCTGGTGCAACGGATCTGCGAGAACCAGGGCTGGAGTGTCAGCCTGACGAACATGGAGCCCAACGGTTGTCGCTTCCAGGTGGAGTTGAGTCAGAAAAAGCGGTGAATGGGTTGAAAAATAAATCGGCTCCGTAAAACCCTGAAATGATTCCGAGGTTACCTGACGAAATTTTCACCAACGCATGACCTGACGCTGACACCCCGCAACTTAAGGTGGTTGTCATCAGAAGCTCAGGAGATTGCAGTCATGGCTGGCCCGATAAAGCTCGGCTTCTCCGAAAAATACGACGATCAACCCGCACAGAAAAATGTGCGCAAGCACCAGGTGGGGCTCGGTCGCCGGCTGTCCCAATGGCGTGATGAACACCTGGCGCGAAAGGCCCTGGCGTTGGCCGGTGAACCTGGCCTGGTCCTCGATTTGCCCTGCGGTGCCGGGCGTTTCTGGCCGTTGCTCGCGGAAAAGCACAACCGTGTCATCATCGGGGCCGACAACTCGGTGTCCATGCTCAAGACTGCCATGCGCACTCAACCCGCCGACGTGGTCAAAAGGGTACAACCCTTGCACACGTCTGCATTCGACATTGCCTTGCCCGATAACGCGGTCGACAGCATTTTCTGCATGCGTCTGCTCCATCACATCGGTGAAGCCGAGCAACGACTGACCATCCTGCGTGAATTCGAGCGTGTCACCCGCGACAGCGTGATCGTTTCGCTATGGGTAGACGGCAATTTCAAGGCCTGGAAACGCAAACGCGCCGAGAGGATGCGTGGGCAGGAAGGTTACCAGACTCGATTTGTGTTACCGGCTGCCACGATTGAAAAGGAGTTCGAGCAGGCGGGTTTCCATATTCAGGGGCAAATGGATTTTTTACCGCTCTATGCCATGTGGCGGGTCTATGTATTACGCAAGAGGTAACAGAATGACAGTGCACTATGCAGCTGCGCCCCATGACCTGAAGCAAGGGCGTCGCCACTCGTCGTTCAGCGATACAGACGGGGAAAAACTCGTCTACTTTTATAACAAGGCGTTTGGCAGCGCTATCAAAGGCTTATCGCAATGAAACTCGAAATTGCACGAGGTTTGTTTTTAGCCGGAGCCTTGGCAGTTGCTTCTTTGGCGGTGGCTGCCTGGGAGCAGCCCCGCACGCAGGTCCTCAGTTCCGTGCACGGCGACGCACATTGTCCGTTGCCCCGGGTAGCCAAAGCACCCGTGGCCACTCAACCCGATCATGACTTGTTACTGTTCATGTTCGGACTTTCTCAGGGACTGAGGCCACAGAGTTGAACAGATTGAAGCCCAAATAAAAGGCCTCGCAATTGCGAGGCCTTTTGCTTTTTGACGTTAAGGTTTATCGGGTTTGGCCAGCAATGTGTAAATGCATGGCAGCACGAACAAGGTGAACAGCGTCCCGATCGACATCCCCGTTGCGATCACCGTGCCGATGTCGAACCGGCTGACGGCTCCCGCGCCCGTGGCGATGATCAACGGCACCATGCCGAACACCATTGCCGCCGTGGTCATCAATACCGGGCGCAGACGAATGGCCGCCGCTTCCTCTACCGCTTCGCGAGGTGTCAGGCCTTTCTCCTTGCGTAACTGGTTGGCGAACTCGACGATCAGGATCCCGTGCTTGCTGATCAGTCCGATCAACGTCACCAGCCCCACCTGGGTATAGATGTTCATACTCGACCAGCCGAGGAAGAGCGGGATCAATGCGCCACAGATCGACAGCGGCACAGTCACCAGAATCACCAGCGGATCGCGGAAGCTTTCGAACTGGGCCGCCAGCACCAGGAAGATGATCGCCAAGGCCAGGGCGAAGGTGACCCACAGCGCGCTGCCTTCCTGAACGTATTGCCGTGAGACACCGGCATAGTCGATGGCGTAACCCGTGGGAGCCTCTTCCCGGGCGATCTGGCGCACGGTGTCGATGGCTTCACCCATGCTGACCAGCGGGACCCCGGAAAGAATCGCCGAGTTGAGTTGCTGGAACTGGTTCAACTGACGCGGCCGCGCGCGGTCGGTCACGGTGATCAGGGTCGACAGGGGCAGCAGTTCGCCCTTGGTGTTCCTGACGTAATAATGGTTCAGCCAGTCAGGGTTATCGCGGTAGGGCCGTTCCACCTGAGCGATGACCTTGTAGCTGCGACCTTCGATGGTGAACCGGTTGATCTCCGCCTCGCCCAGCATCGTCGCAAGAGTACCGCCCAGGTCCTGCATGGACACACCCATCTGCGCAGCCTTGGCGCGATCGATATCCACCACGACTTCGGGCTTGTCGAAGGCCAGGTCGACGTCGACAAAAGCAAACTTGCCGGATTCCATCGCTCTTTTTTTCACTCGGTCCATCACCTGCAGCAGCGCCTCGTAGCTGTTAGCCGAGTTGATCACGAATTGAAACGGCAAGCCCTCGCCGGTGCCTGGCAGGGACGGCAGGTTGAAGCCGAATATTTGCAGCCCGGGAATGCTTTCCAGTTTGCTCTGGACCAGCGGCAGGATCTGCATCTGGGTCCGGTGGCGTTCATTCCAGGGTTTGAGCAGGAAGCCGCCGATCCCCGATTGCACGCCGTTGAAGCCGTTGATCTGGAACGAGGAGTAGTACTCGGGAAACTCCTTGAAAATGGCGACGAACTCGTCGGTGTAGGCGTTCATGTAGTCGAGGTTGGCTGGTTGCGGGGCGTTGGCCATCATGAAGATCACGCCCTGGTCTTCGTCCGGCGCCAGTTCCGACTTGGTGAACTTGAGCAGTACTGGAATCAGGCACAGCACGATCACCGCGAACACCAGCACTACCGGCCGGGTGTTGAGAGTGCCGTGAAGCACGCGCTGGTAGCGGCGTTTGAGGCCTTCGAAGATCACGTCCAGGCGATGGGCCAGGCCGCTGGGGTTTTCATCGTGGCGCAGCAGCATGGCGCACATCATCGGCGACAGCGTCAGAGCGACGACACCGGAAATCACCACCGCCCCGGCCAGGGTCAGGGCGAACTCCTTGAACAACGCCCCCGTCAGGCCGGTCAGGAAGCCGATCGGCGCATAGACCGCCGCCAGGGTGATGGTCATCGACACCACCGGCATGGCGATCTCCCGTGCGCCCTCGATGGCCGCATCCAACGGTGTCTTGCCTTCTTCGATGTGCCGGTGGATGTTTTCCACCACCACGATGGCGTCGTCCACCACCAGCCCGATGGCCAAGACCATCGCCAGCAAGGTCAGCAGGTTGATCGAGTAGCCCATCATCTGCATGAAGAACATCACGCCGATCATCGACAGCGGAATGGTCACCACCGGGATCACCACCGAACGCAGGGCGCCGAGGAACAGGAACACCACCACAATCACGATCAGCACCGCTTCGAACAGGGTTTTCAACACCTCGTCGATGGAGGCCTGGATGAACAGCGTGGCGTCGTAGGCGATTTCGCCCTTGAGGTTTGGCGGCAGCTGGGCTTCCAGGTCCGGCATGATCTTGCGCACTTCCTTGATCACGTCCAGCGGGTTGGCGCCGGGTGTGGCCTTGATGCCGATGTACACCGAAGGTGTGCCGCCGAAGGAGCTGATGGTGTTGTAGTTCTCCGCGCCCATCTCGACCCGCGCCACGTCTCGCAACAGCACACGACTGTCACCGTCGACCTTGAGCGGAATTGCGCCAAAGGCCTCGGCGGACTTGAGTTCGGTGTTGGCGTTGATGCTGGTGACCACGTACTCGCCTTTCACTTCGCCGGCGGCGGAGAGGAAGTTGTACTGGCGCACGGCGTTGGTCACATCGCTGGCGCTCAGGCCGAAACCGGCGAGCTTCACCGGGTCCAGCCACAGGCGCATGGCGAACACCTGGTTGCCGAGAATCTCGGCTTCGGCCATGCCCGGCAGGGTCGCCAGTTTCGGCTGGATAACCCGGGACAGGTAGTCGGTGATCTGCGGGTTACTCAGCTCGTTGCTGAAGAAACTGATGTACATCAGCGCCGAGGCGCCGGTGGCTTCCTTGCTCAGCACCGGGTCTTCGGCGTCCTGGGGCAGCTGGTTCTTGACCTCGTTGGCCTTGGCCAGCAGTTCGGTGAACAGGCGGTCGGTGTTGGAACCGATGCGCGCGTAGATCGAGATCACCGAGAAGTTCTGGCGACTGACCGAGGTCATGTAGTCGATGCCCTCGGCGCTGGCCAGGCTATGCTGCATCGGTTGGGTGATATAGCCTTGGATGGTCTCGGCGTTGGCTCCGGGATAAGCGGTGGTCACCGTGATCAGGGCGTTTTCCATTTGCGGGTATTGGCGCAGCGGCAACTTGCTCCAGGCCTGGAAGCCCAGCAGCACTATCAACAGGCTGACCACGGTGGCGAGCACCGGGCGGCGGATGAACGGATCGGTAAAAGCCATGGGGATTCCTTGATCAGTCAGCGCGTGGCTGACTGTTCTTCTCAGCCAGGGTCTTGTCGTCGCTGATGGCAACGTGCGCGCCGTGGTCCAGTTTGAGCTGACCAGCCGTGACCACTTTTTCGCCGTTCTGCACGCCTTTGGTGATCATGACCATCCCGTCGCGGCGCTCGCCGGTTTCGACGAAGCGTCGTTCGGCGATCAGAACCGGTTCGCCCTTGTCGTCTTTTTCGAGGCTGCCGTCTTCGGCCTTTTTCTGCGCGACGACATACAGCGAGTTGCCATAAAGGGTGTAGCTGATCGCGCTTTCCGGCACCACGATGTGCGGCTGCGGGTCGGGCAACAACACCTGCAGGCTGGCAAACATCCCCGGCAGGAGTTTGCCATCGGGGTTGGCCAGGGTCGCGCGCACCAGCACGTTGCGGGTGCTGCTTTCTACCTTCGGGTTGATGGCGCTGACGGTGCCGGGGAAAGTTTCCGTCGGGTAGGCCGAGACAATGACCTGTACCGATTGGCCGAGGGTGATCTTCGGCACGTCCTGCTCGGGTACAAAGAAGTCGACGTAGAGGCTGCTGAGGTCTTGCAGGGTGGCGATCATCGTGCCGCTGGCCACGTAGTCGCCGACGTCTACCCGACGAATACCGATGGTCCCGCTGAACGGTGCGAGGATTCGTTTTTTCTCCAGCGCCGCCTTGAGCTGATTGACCGTGGCCCGGCTCTTTTGCAATACCGCCGAGAGTCGGTCGAACTCACCTTTGGAAATAGCCTGGCTGCCTACCAGTTGGCTGCCGCGACCGTAATCCAGTTGCGCCAGTCCCAGGTCGGCCTGGGCGGTTGCCAGCAGGGCGGTTTCCACGGCGCTGTCGAGTTGCAGCAGCGGCTGACCGACCTTGACCTTCTGTCCTGACTCGAACTGAACTTCCTTGACGGTGCCGTCGACCTCCAGGCTCAGATCGACCCCTTGCAGCGCCGTAAGGGTGCCGACCGTTGGCAAACGGCTTTGCCACGGACGTTCGGTGGCGGTGGCCACGGCGACGCTGATCGGTGGTTTCGGTACAGAGAAGCCCTTCATCATCGTATAGATGGAGAAGGCTTTGTAACCGGCCAGGACCAGCACGATTAGCAGGACAACACCCAACATGATCAGCATGCGGCGACGCAGCATATTTCCATTTCCTTGGAGAAAATCAGGTGAGACAGGCGAAAACATTACTCCCACTGCGAAGGGGATTCCAGCTGCTACAGGTTGCGTGTTCAGATCAGGTGAAGGTGGTTGTCCCAGAGCCCCGCAGGCAATTCCAGAGGTTTTGCAACAAGGTTTGTCTGGCGGCAATCGTAGAACCGGCAACGGCCTTGACCCGAGGTCACGACAAACCCGTCGGCCACGGCACCGACCCCGGCGCAATCGGGAAGCGGTGCATCCAGGCGTACTTCACCGCTGTCCAGGTCCCAGATAAAAAAGCGGTTGCCCCGCGGCGCGGTCAGGGCGACCAGGCGCAGTTCGCTGTGTACGGCAACGCTGGCGGTGTAATGCCCCATGGCCTGTAACTGATGCTCAGGCACCGGGAAGGCCACGAACGGTTGACCGGGACGCTTGATTGCCAGCAGCTCCGAAGACTCGTGAGCATCGCCCATGAACTGCTGACCGGCGACGATGGTGCCGTCACTGGCGATACCCAAGTGCCGCACGCTGTTCATCTGCTGGGCCAGTGTTTCCTTGCTCAGCAGCGTGCCGTCGCGTTGCATCAGCACCAGGCTCGGCTCCATGGCATTGAGGTTCATCTCGACCCGGCTTTCGGCCTCGGTGCGAATGCCGCCGTTGGCCACCACCAGCGTCTCGCCATCGGGCATCCACGACACCTGATGCGGGCCGACGCCGTGGGTGGAAATTTCGCCGCTGTGCACCAGTCGCTCACCTTCGAACTTATACACACCAAGCAGGCCACGGCCCGGATCGGAGGTGTCGTTCTCGGTGGCGTACAACCAGTCACCGCTCTGGTGAATCACCGCGTGACCGTAGAAGTGCCGGTTCGGCTGCGACACCACGGTTTGCAATAGCGTGCCGTCGCGCAGGTCGATCAGGTAGCTCTCGGTGCCCGGACGCCGAGCGACGAATAGCGCAATCGGCAGTGTCGGGTGGTTGATGATGTCATGGCAGCGCTGACCGACCTGGGTGGCAAACACCCGGGTGCCGTCCAGTCGATAACCGACGGCATAGTGCTTGCCGTCACCGTCGTCCCGCGCCGAGAGCAGCAGCGGGCTTTTGTCCTTTTGCTTGAACAGCGTCCAGCCGCCCAGTGTCACCGCACCCAGCAGCAAACTCCCTAACGTCAGAGCCTGGCGTCGCAGCATGGCACTTGCCCTCATCAGTCGCCGTCGTTGGCGTTGAAGCCCAGTTGGATGCCCAGCGCCTTGGCCAGTTCGCCTTCGTGCAAGCGGTGGACAACGTTGAGGCTGTCATAGATGTCGTTCAGCTGCTGGCGACCGGCATCGTCGGTGAGCATGTCGGTCAGCGAGCGCTGGTTGCCGGCAAGCAGTTTCAGGGACGCTGCGTAGGCCGCGTCGATCTTGTCGGCCAACGGTTTTTGCTCGTTCGGCAGCAGACCGCGCAGGCCTTTGTTGTCGACACCCACCCAGACGGTTTGCGCAGCGCTCAGGCTTGCTTCCATGCCTTTGAGCGACGATTGGCTGCGCCAGGCATCGGCCTGGAATGGCTGTGGCGTACCCTTGCTCTGACGGCCCATCGGCGTGCCGAGTTTTTTCTTCAGGGTGTCCAGTGCAGTCACTTGCACACGCAGCAGATCGGCGATCGCTTCGTGTGAGTCGGCGTAGCGCTGGTTGGGGAATTTGCTCATCTGCGCGAGCATGCCGTCGTTGGTGTTCCAGCGCGACAGGATCTCTTCGGCCAGTTGCTTCTGACGCTCGCCAATGGCGGTCAGCAGCGGGCAGTATTTGGCTTTCTGAGCGCTGTCGGCCATGTCGATCTTGCTGTCGAACAGGATGTATTCATAAGCCGAGAGGCCTTGCACCACGACGCTGGACTTGGCCAGGGCGGCAGCATCGATCTGCGGCTGCGCAGTGACCARTTGCTCGACTTGACGGCCGACGAGGTTTTTCTTGTCCGGCCAGAACTGCACCTGCCACGAACGGTTGCCCTCGGCCAGCGGCCCGATCAGCAGCGGTTGCAACTCGGCCCAGGCTTTTTGCGCGTGCAGGAAGTCGGCGCGAGCGGTGTCCAGGGTTTCCTTGCCTTGGCAGAACGCCAGGGCGCTGACCGCCAATTGCCGGTCGGCTTCAACCCAACGACTGTAGCTCGGCAGGATCACTTGCTTGGCGATGGCCGCCGAGGTGACCGCTTGCGGATCCTGGGGCGAACAGGCGCCCAGGGCGAGGGCGGCAAGGCTGGTGAACAATAATTTGGGACGGAACATGTCGGGCTCCCGCTGAAGGAATACGTATTAAAGGGAATTCAAAAACGCCAGCAACGCCGCGCGCTGCTCGGCGTTGAAAGACAAAACCTGTTGTTGCGCCGCTTTTGCCTCGCCGCCATGCCAGAGCACGGCTTCGAGCAGGTTGCGGGCGCGGCCGTCGTGCAAAAACTGGGTGTGTCCGCTGACCGTCTGCGTCAGGCCGATGCCCCACAACGGCGGCGTACGCCAGTCGCGGCCACTGGCCTGGAACTCGGTGCGGTTGTCGGCCAGACCGTCGCCCATGTCGTGCAGCAGCAGATCGCTGTAAGGGCGAATCACTTGATTGGCCAATTCAGGTTCCGCGGCGTTGGCGGCGGTGGTGTATTGAGGGGTGTGACAGGACTGGCATCCGGCCTGGAAAAACAGATTCTTGCCGGCCAGCACCTCAGGTGCGCCAACATCGCGACGGGCCGGCACGGCGAGGTTACGGCTGTAGAACAGCACCAGACGCAAAATGTTGTCGCTGACTTCCGGCTCGCCATCGGGACCATTGCCGTTGGGCGCCTGTTTGCAAGCAGTTTGGGCGTCGGTGCAGTCATCAATGGGTTTCAGGCTGGTCGTGAGGCCCATATCACCAGAGAACGCATGAACATTCTGCTGATTGAGGTTCGGTTGCCCGGCTTTCCAGCCAAATCGTCCGAGAACAGTCTTCTGCTGCGCGTCGTCCCAGACCCGGTTCGGCCGCCCGGCGATGCCGTTTTTCTCCCGGGCCTGGGCTTCGGCGTTGGCCAGGATGGCCTCGTCGGGAATCGCTTCAAGCAAGCCCAGGCCAATCATCGGCGGTGCGATGCGCGCCGAGAAACGTGTGTCCGGGTGCATCGGGCCGTAGCCGAGTTGGGTCATCTGCAAGATTGGTTTACGCAACTCGATTTCGCTGCCGTCCTTGAAGCGTACCGGGACCGGCGTGTAATCGACACGCACCTTGCCTTCCGGGGCGACGCCGGGCACCGCCATGTCCTGGAACTGGCCGCCGTAGACCGGCTCCGGCACCACGCCCAGTTGTTCGATGACCTTGGCGTAGGCGGGGGCATTGGGGATCGACAGGCGTACCAGCATCGACACCGCATTCGGCGCATCGGGCGTTGGCGGATGACCGCGCCCGTCCTTGATGTGGCAGTTCTGGCAGGCGTTGGTATTGAACAACGGGCCGAGGCCATCGCGGGCGGTGGTGGTCGACGGCGCGATCACCCAGGGGCTGCGAAAGAAGCTGTTGCCGACGCTGAAGTCGACGCGTCGTGACGGCGGCAGATTGGCGGAGGGCAAGGAGAATGCGTTCTTATCGGTCTTGCGCACTGTCGCGCTGCCACCGGACCGGGCTTCACCAGGTTCGGCCTGGGTAAAACGCGGGGCGTCATCGCAGGCACTCAGGCCCAGGGCCAGCAACAGTGCAGACAAGCGAAGAGGCAGCGTGGGCATCGGACATCCTGCAAGACGAGCAAAACAAGGGCGCAAAGTCTAACAGGGCAGGGGAGTTTGAATAAGAGGAATTATCGTTTGGTTGATGTGAGGCAGGGTTTGTTGTCAGACCGCGTCGCCCCCATCGCGGGCAAGCCACGCTCCCACAGGG
>NZ_JBFTML010000007.1:0-121542 GCF_056396925.1 Pseudomonas sp. 05N433
CGACCTGAACAACACCCTGCTCGGCAACGCCTACAACAACACCCTGCAAGGCGGGGCCGGCAATGACTGGCTGGATGGCGGCGCCGGCGCCGACACCCTCAGCGGCGGCAGCGGCGACGACACCTACGTCATCGACAACGCCACCGACACGGTCACTGAGCTCGCCGACGAAGGCCACGACCTGATCCGCACGGCGGTGAGCTACACCCTCTCGGCCAACGTCGAAGACGGCGTGCTGCTCGGCACCGCCGCGTTGAACCTCACCGGCAACGAACTCRATAACAGCCTCACCGGCAACGCCGCCGCCAACTTCCTCAATGGCGGTGCCGGCCAAGACCTCATGATTGGTGGTGCAGGCAACGACGTTTACGTTGTGGATAACGTGGGTGACGTGGTGGTGGAAACCGGCACCTCGCTGAGCGAAATCGACACGGTTATGTCGTCGATCAGCTACACCCTGGGCAGCAACCTCGAGAACCTGACCCTCACCGGCAACGATAACCTCACCGGTACCGGCAACGCCCTGAACAACGTGCTGATCGGCAACAGCGGCAACAACGTGCTGGAGGGCGGAAGCGGCGCCGACGTGATGATTGGCGGCTTCGGCAATGACACCTACGTCGTCGACARCCTCAAGGACRYGGTCRCCGAGACCAGCACCCTGCTATCTGAAATCGACACCGTRCGYKCCTCGGTGAGCTGGGCCCTGGGCGCCAACCTGGAAAACCTCACCCTGACTGGCAGCGACAACCTCAACGGCGTCGGCAATGCCCTGAACAACGTGCTGACCGGCAACAGCGGCAACAACGTGCTCAACGGTGGCGCGGGGCTGGACACGCTGATCGGCGGCGCCGGCGACGACACCTATATCCTCGACCAGGCCGGCGAACTGGCGCTGCTGCAGGAAACCGCCGACCAGGGCCGCGACCTGCTGAACATCAGCTACACCTCGACCCTGGCCAGCAGCACCGTCGACCTCAGCCAAAGCAACCTGCAGAACGTCGAAGATGTCACCGTCACCGGCCTCGGCAACTTCACCGTGATCGGCAACGACCTGAACAACACCCTGCTCGGCAACGCCGCCGCCAACTTCCTCGACGGCAAGGCCGGGGCTGATACCCTGGACGGCGGGGCTGGCAACGACACCTACGTGGTCGACAACCTCGGCGACACGGTGATCGAACGCGGCACCTCGCTGGTCGAAATCGACACGGTCATGTCGTCGATCAGCTACACCCTGGGTAGCAACCTCGAGAACCTGACACTCACCGGCAGCGACAACCTCGACGCCACCGGCAACTCCTTGGGCAACCGTCTGACCGGTAACAGCGGCAATAACGTTCTGGATGGCGGAACCGGCGCCGACCTGATGATCGGCGGCACTGGCAACGACACTTATATCGTCGACAACCTCCAGGACGCGGTCACCGAGACCAGTACCCTGGCGAGCGAAATCGACACCGTACGTTCCTCGGTGAGCTGGACCCTGAGTGCCAACCTGGAAAACCTCACCCTCACCGGCAGCGACAACCTCACCGGCGTCGGCAACGCCCTGAATAACGTGCTGACCGGCAACAGTGGCAACAATGTGCTCAATGGTGGAGCAGGCAACGACCTGCTTGATGGTGGTATGGGCAATGACCTGCTGATAGGAGGCCTGGGCACAGACATCCTGACGGGCGGCTCTGGTGCCGACCGGTTTGTTTTCAATTTACTCAGTGAGCTGGGCAAAGGGGCAAACAGTGACGTCATCACCGACTTCAGCAGCCTACAGGGCGACAAGATCGACCTGTCAAAACTCGATGCCAATATGCTCACCACTGCGTTCAACGCCTTTACATTCATTGACTCGAATGCGTTCACAGGAGCAGGACAACTGCGTTTCGAAGATCATGTGTTGTACGGCAACGTCAACGGCAGGCTGGATGCAGATTTCGCAATCCAACTGGTAGGCGTCGATACCTTCAGTGCCAAGGACTTGGTAGTTTGACCAAGGTTTGAACAATACGCCCTGACCAATGTCGGGGTGTTTTGTTTTGTATCACCAAGACTGAACCCAAGCGCCAAGACTTGAACGCGAAAAATGTCGGGGGCCCCGTTCACCCCAACACCCCTAACTCTTTCGCCCGAGCCACGGCCTGCGTGCGCCGCTCAACACCTAATTTACTGTTGATATGACTGGCATGGGTCTTGACCGTATGCAGCGAAATGAACAACTGATCACTGATTTCCTGATTCGAACATCCCTGCGCGATCAGCCGCAAAACCGCCAGTTCACGCGTACTGAGTTGTTCAGCAACAGGCGATGACTCAACCACTGGACGGGAGGCCATGGCCGGAAGCTTTTCCAGCAGATGCTGCGAAACCGGCGTCGGCGCACAGGGTTGAAGTTGCCCACGCAGCCAGTCCGGATGCTCGGCCAGTAATCGGTCAAACGGTTGCAGGACACCTCCGGCGGCCGCTTCCAAAGCCTGGGCCAGCGCCTTGYGGGCCTCGGGTTCGCGTCCGCCCGCCAACAACAGCGTAACGTTCTGATTCAGCGCCATCACGCTGAGCATCTGCCGACCGCTACGCTGACCGTGTTCATGCAGCGCATTCAGGCGCCCTTCGGCGAGCATGGGCTGGCCCTTCATCATGTCCAGCACCGCCTGTTGCAACTCAATGTGCAGCGGCAGTTGTGGATGGAATTCCGGGGGGGCAGCCGGGTGCTCGCCGTTATAGGTCTGGCCCAGTCGCGCAAGCCAGGCTTCGGCCAGATCGGTGCGACCCTGAGCCAGCCAGAGTTCACATTTGACCAGGGTAATCATCGCCAGATAGTAAATCGGCGGGACGTCCCAGATGTGCATCAGGCGCTCGGCCTCGGCAAGTTCGGCGAAGGCCTTCGCGAATTCGCCGCTGTTGCCCTCCAGCCGGGCAATCACGCAGTGGCCGATCAATACGCTGATATCGCGACAGGCCCGGGCTTCGCCCAACCCCGCTTGCAAACGTGCCCGTGCGGCCTGGGGTTGCAAGCGCAGCGCCAGCAAAAAACCCTCGTACAAGGTCAGGCGTGCACGCACCGCATAGAGTCGTTGAGGGGATAAACCTTGCAAGCGTTGCAACCCCTGACGGACTTCATCCAGTGAACGAAGAATCTCCCCGCGCGCCTGCAATACCCGGGCGCGGTCGTAATGAGCCAAGGCCTCGAACAACGGATTGCCAACGCGCTGTGCCAACTCCAGCGAATCACGATTCAACCCCCGGGCACGCCACAAGTCGCCATCGGCAATCGCCAGATTGGACAATGTCGACAGGCACATCAGTCGCTGTCCATACCGTTTGGCCGGCAGGCTTTCCAGTGCTTCGGCGCAATAGAGCATGGTCAGCTCGCGATTGCCTCGCCCCCGGGCAATGATCCCGCTCAGGGCCAGCCATTGCGCCAGCATGGATTTTTGCGCAGTAGCCGACGGCGCCGGCAGGAAGCGGCTCAGGTGACTGGCCAGCTCTTCGGCGGCGTCCAGTTGACAGGCCAGCCCCAATGCCCAGCTGTAGAGCACGATCAGCCGTGGCGTGCTGATTAACAGGCTATCGGGCAAGTCCATTTTCCAGCGCAGCAACATGCCGACGTTCTGCTCGGCCAGCAGTTGCTCTTCAGAAAGGTTTTGCACCAGATTCGCCGCGACATCCAGATGCCCGGCGCGCAACGCCTGCTCCACCGCCTCATCGAGTAGCCCTTGGGCGTTGAACCAGCGGCAGGCGCGCAGGTGCAAGCTGGCCGTCGGCACCATCGCCTGGGCGGTGGGCCGGCTGCGCAACAGGTCGGAAAACAGGTGGTGATAGCGGAACCAGTGACCGTGTTCGTCCAGCGGCACCAGAAACACCTGATGCGCCAGCAGGAAACGCAGGATCTCGGCGCTGTCATGGGCCTCGCGCACAGCGTCGCACAGCTCACTGCAAAAGCGCTCCTGGGGCGCGGTGTCGTACAGGAATGACTGCACCTCGGCGGGCAGGCAATCGATGACTTCTTCGAGCAGGTAGTCGCGAATCAGCCCTTCCCCGCCGTACAGCGACTGGGGCAATGCACCCTCGCTGCCCACCTCGGAGGCCGCCAATAGCCAAAAGCGCAGCCCTGCCACCCAGCCTTCGCTGCGCTGGATCAAATTCTCCAGCGCCTCGCCACGCAATGAAATGCTGTGTCGATCAAGCAGGCTCAGGGCTTCATCATGGGTCAACCGAAGATCCTGCTCATGCAACTCGAGCAGTTGCCGCGACAGCCGCAGGCGTGCCAGATGCCAGTCCGGACGCTGCCGACTGGTGACCATGACCAACAGGCCATCGGGTAAATGATTGAGGAAAAACTGCAGACAACGATCGAGCACCGGCCCCTGGGCCAGATGATAGTCATCAAGTACCAACAGCAGCGGCGTGTTGGGTGAAAGGTGCACGGCCAGTTCATCGAGCAAACCGTCCAGCCATTCTTCAAAGGCGAACGGTTGATGACGTTGGCGCATTTTCAGCAGCCCCAACGCCTGGCTGCCCAGTTGTGGAAAGTAGTCCTGAAGACCTTCGAGCAGGCGCTCAAGAAAACGGCCGGGATCACTGTCCCGCAGACTCAAGCCCAGCCACAGGCTTTGCCAGTGATCCGGCAACCCCTGACAAAACTCCACCGCCAATGAACTCTTGCCGAACCCTGCCGGCGCGCTGACCAACAACAGCCTGCCACCGAGACCTGCACTCAGGCGCTCGCACAGACGCGGCCGCAGCACATGGCCGGCGGGCAGCGGAGGCCGGAAAAAACGCCCGTCCAGTGCCGCGACGGCAACGCTTGCAGGGCCCGGAAGTGGGGACAGATCAGTCATGGCCGGCTCTTGTTTGAAATACTGATGGCGGCGTTACAGATGTCCGCAGCCTAGCGGTAAACGAAGAGCTATTGAAGGTTATTGCTACAAATGGCTACAAAAAGACTACGAGCAAAAATGTCGGTAAACCGGACAGCCACACCGGACAACGATCTTTATGAACTGCCAAAAAAACGCCCCGAACCAGTCGGGGCGTTTTTTCGAGGATGCGGCCTCGGGTTACAACGTTTTAGCGAACGCCTTCCTGACGCAACGCGGCCGGAGTGAAGTCGGCGGTGCTGGCGGTGAAGCCGAAGTTATAGGCCGACTTCTCTTCGTTCTTCATGCCCAGTGCCAGGTAGCGGCCCGATTGCAGGTCGTACAAGGTTTCGAGGGCATACCACGGCACTTGCTTGTCGTAGTAGTTCTCGGAGTGAGCCTCGGCGACGCGCCACAGTTGCCCGCGACCGTCGTAGTGGTCGACCACTGCCGCCTGCCAGGTGTCTTCGTCAATGTAGAAGTCACGTTTGGCGTAGATGTGACGCTGACCTTCCTTAAGCGTCGCGACCACATGCCAGACCCGGCGCAGTTCATAGCGAGCCAGGTCCTGGTTGATGTGACCAGCCTTGATGATGTCGGCGTACTTCAGCTGTGGCGAATCGAGCTTGTAGCTGTCGGAGGCGATGTACATCTCTTTCTTGCCTTCGAGCTTCCAGTCATAGCGATCCGGCGCACCGTTGTACATGTCCAGGTTGTCGGAGGTACGCAGGCCATCGGCAGCGGTACCCGGCCCGTCATAGGACACTTGTGGCGCACGACGCACTCGGCGCTGCCCGGCGTTGTAGACCCACGCCGAACGCGGCTCTTTCACCTGGTCGAGGGTTTCGTGCACCAGCAGCACGCCACCGGCCAGACGAGCCGGCGCGGTCACTTTCTGCTTGAAGTAGAACAGAATGTTGCCCGGGTTCTTCGGGTCGTAATCCTTCATCCTGTCGCGGAACACGAACTGGTCCTCGAAGTACACCAGGCTGAACGAGCCGTTCGCCTGCGGCGTGGCCTGGGTTATCAGACGGGTCACACTGCCGCCGCGATAACGGGTGATATGGTTCCAGATGACTTCAACGCCACTTTTCGGAATCGGGAACGGGATCGCGGTTTCGAAGTTCTCCAGACCATTACCACCGGACACCAGGTTAGTGTTGGTAGCGTTCTTCTTGATGGAGGCAAACACCTCATCCGGCACAGTGGCGCCACGATGGGACGGGTAGACCGGCATCTTGAAGGTTTCCGGGTAGCGCTTGAACATCGCGTACTGGCCCGGCGCGAGTTTGTCCTTGTACTGGTCGACGTTCTGCGCGGTGATGGTGAACAGCGGTTTTTCACTCGCGAACGGATCAGACAGAAAACCCTTGCTGTCCACGCTACCGGCGTTTTTTGGCATCGGTTTCCAGGCCGGGATCGAGCCGTCGGCGTTGCCTGCCATCTCGGCCCCCATCGGGGTCAGGCTCTTGCCCAGCTTGTCCGCTTCGGCCGCAGGGACCGCCGCCATGACAGCGGTCGCCAGCAGCGAAAGCCCCAGAACACCAACATGGAACAGACTCTTTGTTATTTTCATAAATGTGTTCGTCCTGAAAATGCAGTGCTTAGAAGTTCACGCCGAAGCTGAGCGCAACGAAGTCGCGGTCATCTACGGTGGTGTACTTGCCGTCAAAGAAGTTGGTGTACGCCAGGCTCGCGGTGTAGGTGTTCTGGTATTCGGCATCGAGCCCCAGGCTTACCGCTTTACGACCTTCCTCGAAGTTGCCGCCAGGGCCTGGCGAGTAACCGCTCACGTCGTGGGACCAGGCCACGTTCGGCTTGAGGTTCACACCGGCGAATACGTCGGGGTATTCCCAAATGGCCCGGGCGCGATAACCCCACGAAGTAGCCGTAGTGAAGCCGTCGTTGTTGCAATTGCGGCTGCGGTTGTTGGTAGCGGCACCCGCGCCGGCACCATTGATGGTGCTGGTGTTGAGGATCGCCGAGCAGGTATCGAGGCCACCGGTGGACGGCAGTTCGCCAGGCCCGTAGACCGGGTCACGACCATAACGGACGTCAGAGGTACTTTCCAGGCCTCCGACGTGGGTCACGCCCACTTCGCCCACCAGGGTCAGGCGGCTGGCGCCCATGACCTGATCGAAGAAGTGCGTCAGGGTGGTCTGGAACTGGGTGATTTCCTTGCGGCGATAGCCGTGCAAGTCCTGACCCGGCACACCGTTAAGCAGCGAAGCATTGGTCAGGGTGCCGCCCAATGGACGCACGCCGGCGAACAGAATGTCGGTGGAGTTGAGCTGCACCGGCGCGTTCGGACGATAGCTGAGCTCACCGCTCCACGCCGTGCCGGTAGGCAAGGTGGTGGAGAAGCTCAAGCCGTAGAGGCGGATGTCTTCCGGGTACTCGACGAAGTAGTTCGAGTTACCCGCGACCACCAACGGCGCCAGAGCCCGAAGCGCCCCCGGCAAGGCCGCTGCCTGCGCATAGGCCGATGCTGGAGCCCCCGTAGCGCTGAAGATCGGCGCACGGCTGTGGTAGTTCATGAAGTAGGCACCGAACTCGGTGTCCAGCGGCTCGAACATGTATTTGAGGGACGCGCCCCATTGGCCGCTGTCCCGTGCATCGCGATCAGGGCCACGACGCACCAGTACACCTTCGTCGTTAACGTCGACGCCCAGCCTGGCCAATGCGGGCAAGGCGGCGCCCGGAATGGTCGAACGCTTGTTCAGCACGCGCAGGTTGTTGTCGCAACCGTCGGCAATGATGTCGGGCTGGGAGAAAAAGGTGCCGCAGTTATCGACGACGGTCTGGTCCCATTCCAGTTGATAAAAGGCTTCGGCCGACAGAGTGTCGGTGAGGCTCTGGGACACGTAGAACATGTTGACCGGGATCAGACCTTCCTTGACCTCGGCGCCGGGACGACGAAACGCGGAGACGTCGATCGGGTTGATCGAGTTGATGCCGCCGCCGATGAAAGTACTTTCACCCCAGCTCACAACCTGCTTGCCCAGACGCACGGAACCCGGCTGATCGGCAATGGAGTAGTTGTGGTAGACGAAGGCGTCGAGGAGCTCGCCGCCGGAGGATTTGGCGCCTTCCTTGCGGTTGCTGTCGCTGATGTCCTTGAATTCGCGGCTTTCATCCTTGAGTTCGAAGTCGTACCAGTATTTGCCTCGGACGAAGACACCGGTGTCGCCGTATTTCAATTCAAGGTCATGAATACCCTTGAAGATCTTCGAGAAGGTTTCGCCACTCTTGAAGTTGGCGTGACCGTCATCGGACGTCTGGGACAGGCCATGGCCCCCGTTATTGACGCCGATCAGGTTTTTGTTGGGACTCTGAGTAGACCAACTGGCTCCGATCGACAGGGATGAGTCGAATTGACCTTCGATTTCACCAACGTTGAAACTGACGCCGAATGCGGGCCCGGCGAGCGAAGAGGCAAGACTGACCGCCAGGGGCAGTTTCGCCCGGCGCCAGAACTGGTTTACTGATGTCATCGACGCTACTCCATGTGCATTATTGTTATGGCTTAGTACTTTTAAAAACGCTGTGGGTAACCGGAAGCCAAGCGGTCCGAAGTCACTCCAAAGTTGCATCGCCCCGTTTATTGCGTGAGCTCCGTTCTTAAAAATCCTTGAGCGGACTATAGCCAGCAGGTAGTAGTGCTTGATCCCTCTAAAGTGTGATTTGCGCTGCCGGCCACCCTGGAACAGTCCTTTCGCCAGTCCGACACATGTCGGCACGGCAAGGATGGCTGAAAAATCGGATTTCACAAGCCAAGCGCTTGCTTGGTGGCTCTGGCGTGCCCTTTCGGGCACGCCAGATGACGCTTAAAGCGTCGAGAGGAAGGTGCTGTTGTTGGCCTGCCATTCGGTGATGTCGACGCGGATACGCTTCTTGTCGAGCTTGCCGACGCTGGTCTTGGGAATTTCAGTAACAACGGCGATCTGACTCGGGATAGCCCACTTGCTCAGGTGCCCCTGTTCAACGTACGGCTTGAGGTGCTCCTTGAGTTCCCTGGCCCCGATCTGATGCCCTTCGCGAACCACCAACAGCGCAAATGGGCGCTCGCCCCACTGCGGATCGGCGATGCCCACTACTGCTACCTCACGTACCGCAGGGTGGCGACTGATCAGGTCTTCCAGGTCCAGGGAAGAGATCCACTCGCCACCGGTCTTGATCACATCCTTGATCCGGTCACGGATGTCGATCACGCCCATGCTGTCCAGGGTTGCCACGTCGCCGGTGTGCAGCCAGCCCCCGGCCCAGAGCTCGGCGCCTTTTTGCGGCTCGTTGAAGTAACCCTCGGTGAGCCACGGCGCACGCAGCACCAGTTCGCCCTGGGTTTCACCATCGGCAGGCAGGAAGTTGCCCTCGGTGTCGACGATTGCCGCCTCGACCAACGGCCCCGGCACACCAGCCTTGATCCGGTAGGTGGTGCGTTCGTCTTCGGTGCCGGCCATCAGCTCATCGTTGAGGTGGGCGCATGATACCAATGGCCCGGTCTCCGACATGCCATAGGCGGCGGTCAATTGGATGCCCTTGGCCTTGGCGGCGTTGTACAGCGCATGGTTGAGCGCACTGCCGCCGATGACGATTTTCCAGCCACCGAAATCGACGTTTTGCGCCGCCTTGGCATTGAGGACCATTTGCAGAATGGTCGGCACGCAGTGGGAAAAGCTCACCTTCTCCTTGCGCCACAGCTCCACCAGATACTCGGGGTCGTAACGGCCCGGATAAACCTGCTTGAGCCCGAGCATGGTCGCCACATACGGCAAGCCCCAGGCATGCACATGGAACATCGGGGTGATCGGCATGTACACGTCGTTGGTGCCCAACAGCCGCACGCTGTCGATGGCGCCCATGATGGTCGCCACGCCCATGGTATGCAGCACCAGTTGCCGATGGGTGAAATACACGCCTTTGGGGTTACCGGTGGTGCCGGTGGTGTAGAACGTGGTGGCCACCGAGTTTTCGTCGAAGTCCTGGAAGTCGTACTGCGGGCTCGCCGCGGCCAGCAGTTGCTCGTACTCGCCGACAAGGTTCGGCAACTCGGCAGTTTTTTCCGGCAAGTCGGTCAGCAGCAGGGTTTTCTCCACCGTGGTCAGGTGCCCGGCAATCGCCTTGTACAAACCGACGAACTCGCTGTTGACCAGCACAAAGCGGTCCTCGGCGTGGTTCATGGTGTAAAGAATCTGTTCTGGCGACAGCCGCACGTTAATGGTGTGGATCACCGCGCCGATCATCGGGATGGCGAACATGCACTCCAGGTAGCGATGGCTGTCCCAGTCCATTACCGCCACCGTATCCCCGGCCTTCACGCCGGCCTCTGTCAGCACATTGGCCAGCCGCGCAACCCGCTCGATCAGGGTCGGATAGCTGTAGCGCAACTGATCGCGGTAGATGATTTCGCGAGTTTTTTCGTAACGGGCGCCGGACATCAGCAGCCGTTTAATCAACAGCGGATACTGGTAAGCGCCCTCGGCTGGAGGAATAACGCGAGTCTGCAACATAAGAGTCCCTTTTTGACTGCACAGTCTTGGCTGCTAAAGCTAAGCACTCTAGAGGCCTTGAACGCCAGCCAAATCAGCCAAAGGTATGATTTGCAGAGCCGTACAAATGCTAGCTTTACGCCAGCACTTGCGAGAATTCGTCAGCCGTTACGCCATTTTTCCTACGGCAGCCTCGGCCGGTGTCCGGGGGAAAACCATTGCAGCCACGAAGGTCAACGCCGCAATACTCGCCAATATCAGGTAAAGACCTACAAAACCTTGGCGCGGTTCGACGAACGAAATCAGCGGAATCGCGGTAGCACTGGCACCGAACGATAAACAGTAACGCAGCGCGAAGACTCGGGATTGCCATTGCGGCGCGACAAAGTTGGCGACCATCGCATCATTCACCGTGACCTGGCCAAACACCACGAACATGAACGCCGCACCCAGCACGATCACGGCCCAGCCGTCGACATAGGCCAACCCGAACAACAGTGGCGCCTGGCACAGCGTCAACACTATGAACGGCCATTTCAGACTGAAACGATGCAAGACCCGGCCGATGCTCAACTGCGCCACGGCGCCGAAGGCATACGCCAGGCTGACCACGACGCCAAGGATTTGCGGTGAAGTAAACAAATCGTGCAGGCGTTCCTGAAACAATTTCGGATAGGTCATGGTCGTTGCGTTGAACACCACACCGCCGGTCGCGGTGGCCAAGGCCAGTACGCCGAACACCATGACCATGGAAATCCGCTGACCGGCCGCATCTTTGAGCGGTGTGTGCGCACGCTTGGGGATCGGTTCTTCGCGCACCTGAAACGCGAAACCGATGCCCAGCCCAATCGCCACCATGCCAGGCAAAACGAATGCCGAACGCCAGCCGAGTTGCGCCACCAGCAACCCGGTGATCAGCGCCGAAAACGCCACGCCAAGGTTGCCCCACATGCCGTTGATACCGATTTCGCGGCCCCGGTTGTACGCGTAAGCCACCAGCATCGCGGTGCCCACCGGGTGATAGATCGCGGCGAAAATACCGATCAGCGTCAGGCCGAGTACCAGCATCGGTGTGCTGCTGCTCACGCCGGTAAAGATCGCTGAAGCGCCAATGCCGAAAAAAAACACCAGCATCATTTTCCGTCGGCTCCAGCGATCCCCCAGCCAGCCGGCCGGCAGCGAACAGGCGCCAAAGGYAATAAAGCCGCCGAGAGACAGGCCGATCATCGCGGCGTAGTCCAGTGCGAAGGCCTGGGTCATGCCGAGAACGGCGGCGGGAAAAATCAGCATGAACATGTGATCGATCACATGAGCTGCGTTGATATAGCGAAGGACATTTCTGGACTGGTTCATCGCGGCACGCTTACGTTGTAGTGAGCGGCTTATGCTAAGTTGGCGAAAAAGAGTAATCCTGACAACAAAGTCATTGGATCTGACATGTTAATCAGCCATTTCCTGCACGGGCCGGTCAGCGCCTATCCGCGAGATTACGTGGACGGTGCTCACCAGGAACTGCATCAACACCGCGAAGCTCAGTTGCTGTACGCCGTTTGCGGCACCATGCGAGTGGTCACTGCGCAAGGTGCCTGGGTCATTCCACCAACCCGAGCCGTATGGATTCCACCATTGGTGGCGCATGAAATTTTCATGTCGGGCGAGGTGCGCATGCGTTCGCTGTTCATTGCCCCCGAACTGTCGCCGCCAACGCTGCAACAGTGCTGTGTGCTGGCCGTCACACCGCTGCTGCGCGAGCTGATCCTGCGCGCGGTGCAAGGTCCGCGACACGCGGAAAACTCATTGATTCAGAAGCTGATGCTAGAAGAGATCGCCAGCCTGGAAAACCTTCCGCTACACATTCCAATGCCCGAGGACCGACGCCTGCAGGGCATCTGCATGGCGCTGCTGCGCGCACCGAATCACTCCAACACCCTGGAAGACTGGGCACAACAGGTCGGCGCCAGCTCTCGAACCTTGGCGCGGCTGTTCCAGCAGCAACTGAAGATGAATTTCAATGCCTGGCGCCAGCAACTGCGCCTGATGGAAGCCCTGCCGCGCCTGCTCGCCGGGGAAAGCGTGCAGAGCGTGGCGCGCGACCTGGGCTACGGCAGTGCTCGGGCGTTCAGCGCAATGTTTCGCCGTTTGCTCGGGGAAAACCCTCGGGAATACCTGAACGCGCTGAACAAATTGAGCGAGCTCAATCCCCCGTAGACACTCAGCGCGATCAATGCATCTCGGTGAACGCGAGTTTCACGCCGATGGCGATCAGCACCGCGCCCATGGTCCGGTCGAACCAGTGGCCCATGCGGGCGAAACCGGCGCGCACGCGTTGTTGACTGAACAACATCGCCACCAGGCAAAACCAGAGCGCCGTTGCCGCTGCCAGATAGATCCCGTAACCGGCCTGTACCGCCAGCGGCGTGTGCGGGTTGATCACCACGGTGAACAGCGACAGGAAAAACAGCGTGGCTTTCGGGTTCAGGCCATTGGTCACGAACCCCGCAGTGAAGGCGCCCCGCGCGGTGCGCTCACCCGCTTCCTGGTGCAGATCGTCAGCCGCAGGTTTGGCCGGTTGCGCGCGCAGGGCCTTGTAGCCGATGTACAGCAGGTACGCGGCAGCGGCCCATTTCAAGGCGTTGAACAGCACGATCGACTGAGACACGATCAACCCGATCCCCAGCAGCGAATAACCGACGTGCAGGAAAATCGCCGAACCAACGCCCAGCGCAGTCCAGGTCCCGGCGCGGCGACCGTGAGTCACGCTCTCCCGCACCACCACGGCGAAATCCGGGCCGGGGCTTGCAACAGCCAGCAGGTGAATCAGCGCAACGGTCAAGAATTCTGTCCAGTACATGGGGGCTCCTTTTGGCCAAGCGTAACTGCTTGTTTCATCTGGTAGGCTCGGCAGATTACGCCCTCAGTTCAATGCACAAAAGGTACAGTTGATGACGAACTCTCGCCGCGCCGTTTTCCTTGACCATCCGTCCCTGGACCTCGGCGATCTCGACCTCAACCCACTACGCGAGTGCTTCAGCGACTTGCAGCTGTTCGCCCAGACCACGCCTGCGCAGGTGATCGAACGCCTCAAAGGCGCCACTGTCGCCATCACCAATAAAATCTTGATTGATGCGGCGGCCATGGCGGCCAGCCCCGAGTTGAAGTTGATCCTGATCACCGCCACCGGCACCAACAATGTCGACCTTGCTGCAGCCCGCGCCCACGGAATCACTGTTTGCAATTGCCAGGGTTACGGCACGCCGTCGGTGGCTCAGCACACGATCATGTTGTTACTGAACCTGGCGACGCGCCTGGGCGACTATCAAAAAGCCGTCGCCGAAGGTCGCTGGCAACAGGCGAAACAGTTCTGCCTGCTGGATTACCCGATCGTCGAACTCGAAGGCAAAACCCTCGGCTTGCTCGGCCACGGTGAACTGGGCGGTGCCGTCGCGCGGCTGGCCGAAGCGTTCGGCATGCGCGTCTTGCTGGGGCAGATTCCGGGTCGCCCTGCCCGCCCGGATCGCTTGCCGCTGGACGAACTGCTGCCGCAAATCGACGCCCTGACCCTGCATTGCCCGCTCAACGAACACACCCGACACTTCATCGGTGCCCGTGAACTGGCCTCGATGAAGCCCGGTGCTTTCGTGGTCAACACCGCGCGAGGCGGCTTGATCGACGAACACGCATTGGCCGACGCCCTGCGCAACGGCCACTTGGGCGGCGCGGCCACCGACGTGTTGAGTGTCGAACCACCGACTGCGGGCAATCCGCTGCTGGCCCAGGACATTCCACGGCTGATCGTCACCCCGCACAACGCCTGGGGTAGCCGCGAGGCGCGGCAGCGAATCGTTGGCCAGTTGACGGAAAACGCTCAGGCTTACTTCAGCGGTAAAGCGCTGCGGGTCGTCAGTTGATAAACTGCGGCACTTTTTTCAAGGAGCAGAGTATGGATCCGCGCAGTGAAGTACTGCTTCGTCAGGCCGAGTTGTTCCAGGGTTCGGTGCTGCTGGCCGGTTTGCCCGCCGATGACTTGCTGGGTCGCTTGCCCGATGCCCACGGCTGGTGCTGGCACGCCGGCGATCAAGCAGCACTGGACGCCCGTTTCGCCGGGCGCAGCCATTTTGGCGTGAATGCGCCCGAGCGCGAATTCGACAGCGCCGTGGTGTTTCTGCCCAAGTCCAAGGACCTGACCGACTATATCCTCAACGCCCTCGCCTCTCGTCTGGCCGGTCGTGAGTTGTATCTGGTCGGCGAAAAACGCAGCGGCATCGAAGGCGCGGCCAAGCAGTTGAACCCCTTCGGCAAACCACGCAAGCTCGACAGCGCACGGCATTGCCAGCTCTGGCAGGTCACCGTGGCCAATGCGCCAGAAGCCAAATCGCTGGAAAGCCTGGCCCAGACCTATGAACTGCCATTGGCCGAAGGGCCGTTGAAAGTCATCAGCCTGCCGGGCGTGTTCAGCCACGGTCGACTGGATCGCGGCAGCGCCCTGCTGCTGGAACATCTGGACAAACTGCCCAGCGGCCACCTGCTGGACTTCGGTTGCGGTGCAGGCGTGCTGGGGGCCGCGGTCAAGCGGCGTTATCCGCACAACCAGGTCACCTTGCTCGATGTCGACGCATTTGCCGCCGCCAGCAGTCGCCTGACCCTGGCCGCCAACGGTCTGGAAGCGGAAGTGCTGACCGGTGACGGCATCGACGCAGCGCCCATGGGCTTGAGCGCGATTCTGAGTAATCCACCGTTCCATGTCGGCGTACACACCGACTACTTCGCCACAGAGAACTTGCTGCGAAAAGCAGCTAAACATCTGAAAAATGGCGGCGAACTGCGGTTGGTTGCCAACAGTTTCCTGAAGTATCAGCCGCTGATCGAAGAGCACTTGGGCGCGTGTGCGATCAAGGCTGAAGGACAGGGTTTTAGAATCTACCGGGCCAAGCGTGGCTGAAAACGCTTTTGCAAAAGAGGGCTTGCCCAATCGGATTTGCCTAGGCAGAATCCGCTCCGTCCTAGGGGAGTAGTCTCCCACGAGCGCCATGCTCGTCCGGCATACGTCAACATACTTGGTCCTCAGACCATGGCGTATGCGACCCACGCGTCCGCATCAGACGGATCGCAGGGTTTGACAAGACCTATGACACGAACACCTTACCCGGGGCGGGAAGGCTGTACGTGTCATAGCCGTGTCGACCCGCCCCTTAGGAAAACCCTGATGATGCTGGACTCTCTACTCGTTCCCACCGCAATCGTTGCCTTGGCCGAAATCGGCGACAAGACGCAACTGCTCGCGCTCATTCTCGCTGCCCGCTTTCGCAAACCCTGGCCGATCATTGCCGGCATCGTCGCCGCGACCCTGGCCAACCACGCGGCGGCCGGTGCGGTAGGCGCCTGGTTCGGCAGTTTCTTCTCGAATGCGACGCTTCACTGGATCCTCGCCGCCAGCTTCGCCGCCACGGCGCTGTGGACACTGGTGCCGGACAAGATGGACGAAGACGAAGCCAGCACCGCCCGCAAGTTCGGACCGTTCCTGACCACGCTGATTGCGTTCTTCCTCGCGGAGATGGGCGACAAGACTCAGGTTGCGACCGTGATGCTCGCCGCGCAATACCCGGATCTGTGGCTGGTGATCCTCGGCACCACCGCCGGGATGTTGATTGCCAACGTGCCGGTGGTACTGGCGGGTAATTTTGCAGCGGAAAAACTGCCTCTGACTTTGATCCGTCGCCTGGCGGCGTCGGCGTTCTTCATCCTGGCGATTGTCGCGGTGTACAAGGCGATGCAGAGCAGTGGCTGGGTTTGACCCTGGATCTGGTGAGTAACAGATTGTGGCGAGGGGGCGTTCCGACAAGCCCCCTCGCCACAAGCCTCAGCACTTGATGATCAGGATTTCCTGGCTTTCTCGTACAACGGCATGACTTTCGGAATCGCCGCCTGCAACGACGCAATCCGACTGGCCGACGCCGGGTGAGTGCTCAAGAACTCTGGCGGCGCGCCTTCCGAGGCTTTGCTCATTTTGTTCCACAGGGTGATCGCAGAGTTCGGGTTGTAACCAGCGCGGGCGGCCAGTTCGAGGCCGATCAAGTCGGCTTCGTTTTCGTTCTCGCGACTGTTGGGCAAGGTCATGCCGTATTTGGCCACGGTGTCCGCCAGGGCCAGGCTGTCCTGCCCCAGACCGAGCAACGCACCGGCGCCCTGCTTGGCCATTTCGAGACCATAAGCCCTGGACATCGCTTCACGACTGTGCTCGCGCAAGGCGTGAGCGATTTCATGGCCAATGATGGCGGCGATTTCGTCGTCAGTGAGTTGCAGGGTGTCGATCAGCCCGCTGTAGAAAATGATCTTGCCACCAGGCCCGCAGGAGGCATTCAGCTCATCGCTCTTGATCAGGTTCACTTCCCATTGCCACTGGGCCGAATCCGGACGAAACACCGGTGCCTGGGCAATCAGGCGATTGGAGATGGCCTGGACGCGCTTCGCATTGTTACTGGATTTATCCAGCACGCCTTTGGTGCTCGCCTCCCCGATGGTCTGTTGATAAGACTGGGCGTACATCTGGTTGACCTCGGAGGTCGACAACATACTGAACATGTATTGCGTGCGCTCAACGCCCACGGCGCCACCGCTGGTGGTGTTGACCGACTGACAACCGGCAAGCAGCAGACTTGCACTCAGTGCACACAAAACCAATGTCTTACTCATCAAGAAGCTCCCTGGAAACATGCCGCGTATCCTAGGTGGGGATTTGTATCGGCGCCAGATACAACGGACGTGTAGCACGTACATTTCAGACAAAGCCCCGATTACCGTAGGAAAAAATTCACACAACAGCGTCCACCGCGGCTGATCACGGCCAGCAATGATTCATTTACGACATCCAGCACTCTAAAACAGCCAATTCGTTACACCTGGCTCATGCCCCACCGCCCCAGTGCCGATACAGCTCTGCAGACGTCCTCTTGCGTGCGGAGCACCCATGAAATTCAAGTCGATCCAGTTTTCCGTTGCCGCCCTGGCCGGCGCCATTGTGCTCAGCGTTGTCGCAGCCCTGGTGCTGTACGCGCTGTTTTCCGGCGCCCGGACCCAAGACATGGTCCAGCAACGGACTCAGGCGCAGTTTGAGCAAGTCATCGAACAGCGCCTGACGTCGCTGGCACAAACCCAGGTCAGCCAGATCCAGCGCGAACTCGAAGCACCGCTGCTGATTGCCGGCGGTCTGGTGCGGGTCAACGCATTGATCGGCACACCGGGCGCCGACGGCCAGCCGCAACTGAGCCTTAGCCGCGAGCAACTGATCAGCCTGATCAAGGAAAACGTCGCCCGGAACCCGAAAATTCTCGGCACCTACATTGGGTGGGAAAAAAACGCCCTCGACCACAACGATGCGGCCTACGTCGACACCAAAGTAGTCGGCATCGACGCCAGTAACGGGCGCTTCCTGCCGTGGTGGTTCCGTAACGAAGACGGCAGCCTGGGCCTGGACAAACTGGTCGACGTCGACGACCAGAAAACCTTGTCCACCGGTGTGCGCGCCAGCGAGTACTACCTGTGCTCCAAGGAAACCAAAAAATCCTGCGTGATCGATCCGGCGCCCTACAAGGTTGGCGACAAGATCGTCATGCTCGCCTCCTTCATTGAACCGATCATGCTCAACGGCGCGTTCCAGGGCATCGTCGGCGCCGACCTGTCGGTGAACTTCATCCAGGAAATGCTCCTGGGGGCGAATCAGAAACTGTACAGCGGCGCCGGAGAAATGGCCCTGATCGGCGGTAACGGCCGGATCGTCGCCTACACCAAAGACCCGAGCAAATTCGGCGAAAAGGTCAGCGACATCCTCGACAGCAAGCAGATTGCCAACATGGCCAATCTCAAGCGTGGCGAAGTGACTTACACCGTCGACAAGGCCCAGGGCCGGATCGAGTTGTACCTGCCCTTCGGCATCGGCCAGACCGACGCCCGCTGGACCTTGATGCTGCAACTGCCGCTGAACGCGGTGATGGCCGACCTGCAAAAACTTCAGAGTGACCTGGACGCACAGCGCAAGTCCGACACCTTTGGCATGGCCATGGTCGGCCTGCTGATCGCCGGCATTGGTTTGTTGGTGATCTGGCTGGTGGGCCACGGCATTGCCCGGCCGCTGAAGCAGATGGTGACCATGCTCGATGACATCGCCCAGGGCGAAGGCGACCTGACCCGCCGCCTGACCAGCGACCGCAGCGACGAACTGGGCTCGATCGCGAAGGGCTTCAACACCTTCCTGGCCAAGTTGCAGGCGATGATTACTCAAGTGGTGACTTCGGTGCAGAGCGTCAGCGACTCGTCGGAACACACCGCCGACATTGCCATTCGCACCAACATCGGTGTGCACAAACAAATGGCCGAGATCGATCAGGTCGCCACCGCCGTACACGAAATGACCGCCACCGCCCAGGACGTGGCGCGCAACGCCACCCAGGCCGCGCAAGCTGCCAGTCATGCAGATCAGGCGGCGGCACAAGGCATGCAAATCGTCCGGGATACGTCGAATTCGATTGGTGTTTTGGCCATCGAAATCGGCAAAGCCGTCGGCGTGGTGCAGACCCTGGCCAAGGACAGCGAAAACATCAACGCGATCCTGACGGCCATTCGCGGCATCGCCGAGCAGACCAACCTGCTCGCCTTGAACGCGGCCATCGAAGCCGCGCGGGCCGGTGAACAGGGTCGGGGTTTTGCGGTGGTGGCCGATGAAGTACGCAACCTGGCGCAGAAAACCCAGAAGGCCACGGAAGAAATCCAGACCATGATCCAGCAACTGCAACAAGGCACCCGCGATGTGGTGCGGGTCATGGAAGACAGTCAGAACCGCACCGACGAAAGCGTGCAGCACGCGGCGAAAGCGGCCCAAGCGCTGGAAACCATTACGCAAGCGGTGTCGGTGATCAACGACATGAACACCCAGATCGCCAGCGCCGCCGAGGAACAGAGCGCGGTGGCCGACGACATCAACCGCAACGTGATCAACATCGGGCAAGTAGCCAATGAAGTGGCTGGTGGTGCGGATGAATCGAGCGCAGCGAGTGCGGATTTGACCAAGTTGGCGGAACAGCAGCGCCGGTTGATCAATCAGTTCAAGGTTTAGGGTTCAATGACGCGGAGCGTCCATGGCTGCATTCCCACGCGGAGCGTGGGAACGATCATTACGCGCTCAGCCCGGGGTCAAACACTCCGGCCCATTGAGCTTCGGATCATTCACCATGTTCGCCAGCACCCGCTCGCGCAGCGCCGCGGGTTCGCTGGCCAGCAGCGCCTGCAAGGCATGTAGCGGGGTTTCAGGATTGAGCCAGGCTTCCTGCCCCGCCGCATCGAGAATCAACGGCCGACGCTGACTCGAAGCAGGTTGGGTGATTACCGCCGTACTCAGCCATACCTGCTCCTGCACTGGATACGCTTCCCAGATCGCCGCGAAGTAAAGCGTCGAGCCCTCCCCCGGCGTCAGCCAGTATGGACGTTTGCGCGTAGTACCGCGCCACTCGTAAAAACCATTGGCCGGCAGCAGACAACGGCGCAGGCGCAAAGCTTCGCGAAACATCGGCTGTTCGGCAACGGTTTCGGCACGGGCATGGGCCGGCGTGCGGGACAGGTCGGTCAGCCACGGTGGCGTCAGGCCCCAGCGGGCGCGGGCCAACTCACGCTGCCCGTCTGCACCGGCACGCAGCATCAACACCGAATCGTTGGGAGAAATATTCCACTGGGCCTGCTGATCGGCGGGAAATCCGGGCAGGGCTGCGAAGGCGGGGTTCCAGCGAAACAGGGCATAACGTCCACACATGGGGCAATACGACTCTTGATCAAACGAACGTCAGCCTAACAGACCAGCGTGCCGGGAAAGCTGTCCGGTTCATCGCCGGACAGCGGCAGCGCGGCATTGTACGCGGCGATCAGTTCCCGCGCGTATTGCGCCTGGTCGTTATCGACCGATACACCCAGCAGGCCGAATATCGGCAATTCCCCGGTACCGCCGATCAAATCCCGGCCCACCAGATGCGCCTCGATACCTTCACTGGCCAGCATACTTAGCAGCAATTCGCCTTCCATCAGATTTTCCGGCTCATAGATACGCTGCATGGGTGACCCCCTTCATTCGTTTTCGCTGTAGACGTCGAGGTGCCATTCCTCGCCGTGAACCTGCAAGACAAAGGTAATGGGACGACAACACACCGGACAATCCTCGATATAGGTCTGATCACCGCCAGACAAATCCAGAACAGCCTCGACTTCTTCACCGCAATACGGACATTCATACTGCGCAGTTTCCAGCATCGCGGTCTCCCAGGTGACTTGTGCGTATAATCGCCGGTCTATTTGCAGGGCTATTTTTGTCTGACTACCTTTCAGACCGTGCCCCGTTGGTTTTCGATCAATACCTTTACTTACCCTAGCCGTTTCTAACAAGAGAGCATGATGGGCGAATTCGATGCCATCCGACCTTACGACGACAGCGAAGTCCCAGCGGTGCTGGCACGGCTGCTCGGCGACAAGGCGTTTCTAGATATCCTCACCCACTTCCGCTTCCCGCGTTTTGCCGGTGCCTTCGGCTGGATGCTCAAACCTCTTATAGCGCATCGGCTGCGCCGTGAGTTCGCCGACGTCACGTCAGTGGCCACGTTGCAGGACAAAGTCGAGTTTTACGTCGACCACACCATCGAGCGCGCCACGGACGGGGTGACCTACACCGGCGTGGAGCAATTCAAGTCCGGCAGTGCCTACCTGTTCATCGCCAACCACCGCGACATCGTGATGGACCCTGCCTTCGTCAACTACGCCGTGTACCACGCCGGCCTGCCGACCCCACGCATCGCCATTGGCGATAACCTGCTGCAGAAGCCTTTTGTCAGCGACCTGATGCGCCTGAACAAGAGCTTCATCGTGCACCGTTCGATCACCGGTCGTCGCGAGAAAATGGCGGCGTATCAATTGCTGTCGGCCTACATCAACCACTCGATCCGCAACGATTGCGCCTCGATCTGGATCGCTCAGGCTGAAGGCCGGGCCAAGGACGGCGACGACCGCACCGAGTCGGCGATCCTCAAGATGTTCCACATGAGCCGCAAGGACGAGCCGTTCGGCGAAGTCATCCGTTCGCTGAACCTCACCCCGGTGTCGATCAGCTACGAGTACGACCCCTGCGACCAGGCCAAGGCCCGCGAGCTGTACATTCGCGCCACCACCGGCACCTACACCAAGGCACCGGGCGAGGATGACGCGAGCATCGCCAAGGGCATCACCGGTTACAAAGGCCGGGTCCACGTGAACTTCGCCGCGCCGATCACCGAACTGTTCGAAGACACCAAGCAATTGGCGATCGAAATGGACAAGCAGATTCTGGGCGGTTACCGGTTATTCCCGGTGCATTACCTGGCGTATGCGCAGTGGAAAGACGCCGACCCGCAATTGCAGGTGCCGAAAGCGGCCGAGCTGTTTGCGGCAGATGAACTGGCCAAGGCTCAGGAAGAATGGCAGCGTCGACTGGAAGCTTGCCCCGAGGAACATCGTCCGTTCCTGGTGCTGCAATATGCGATGCCGGTGCGTAATCAGTATCGGGTCAAGGCCGGGCTACCGTTGTAGGGTAATGGCTGGATACGACAACGGCGCCTTCGGGCGCCGTTTTTGTTTGTCTTGGTGCAGTAGGTCAGTCAGACACTGTAACTGTGTCAGAACTTCAGACGCGAGTACTGACCCACGACACCAGCAACGCCATCCCAAGGCAGGCAAAACCGAAGCGATAGAAAAACCGGTTCATGCGCAAGGTCGCCCAATCGAGGGTTGGCTCTTCGCTGGGCCTGCTCTGGCGCTGGGCTTCGATACTGGCCATCGCGCGCTGTTCACGACGACGGGTGGCGTGCAGCAACCAGCCGCCCGGGCAGGCGAACAGCAAGGCCAGCAGGTTGATCAGTTTGGCGGGATGAGCGGTAAAGAGCGAAATCAATTGCAGCGACATCACAAACCTCAGGCAAACCGGTGTAACAGACGCCGGGACCGACGACCACGGCGCGGATTCTACCGAAAGCGCTCCGGCCTGCCCCCCCTTTCCGACAAATAACGAAACCATTTAGCCGATTATTGTCCTGTGTCACGGCGCCGTCATCTGAATCCGCCAGTCTGTCGCCCTTCGAAACCGACACGGACCGCGTCATGCTCCACGCCGAAAACCAGGATCGTCTTTACCTCATTGCCCAAAGCGACGAACAACAAACCTTAGTCGGCAGCCTCGCCTTCAATGTACAGGACCGGCATTGGCTGGTGTATTGCGCGTTGGGCGGGCATCAACATGCGGATTTGCCGGAGACGGATTTGCTGACCGGGGTGAGTGTTCTGGACTTCTATTCGCAAGCGGCTTGATTTCCCTTGCTGGAGCGGCAGGCACAAAAAAACCCGGCGCCATCGCTGGCACCGGGTTCTTTAAACAAACTGCAAACCGTTACTCGCCAAGCACCTGACCAATCGTCGGGTCCTTGAACAAGCGGGTCAACGCATCACTCAGCACATCACTGACCAGCTTGGTATTGGTTTCCTGATTCGGCGCCATGCCAAAACGCTGATCCAGCGACGCGCCGTAGCGACCGCTGTAACGACGGTTGGCATTCTGCACATCGGAACGGAACGTCGCGCCAATTGTAGCTTCAGTCACATACAAACCTTCTTTGGGCGACTGATACTTCAGCTCGGCCAGGGTCACCGTCAATTGCGGCGCATTCAGCGCATTGGCCGTCGGCGTGAAGCCCAGCAACCGCACGGCCGCCTCAGCCTGAGCCTGYAGCTTCGGCAGAATCTGCGCGCCCTGCACCGTGATCGCACTGGTCTCCGGGTACAAACCGCCACGGGTCCCCAGGGTTGGCGATGGACGACCGTCCACCACACGCACCACCACCGGCTGACCATGGCCGACCGGCGCCAGCTGAGCCGTCAGCTTGGGTTCCGGGCTCAGTTGTTGCGGGCTGTGGGCGCAGCCGACGAGGGTCAAACTGGTCACAGTGATCAAACCGAACAACAGGCGTTGCAACATGCTCTTCTCTCCAGAATCAGGCAACTAACGATGCCCGCAGTATAGCGGTGCGCCACTGCGGCGAACTAGCTTCGCGCAACGATTACTGAAATCTCTGACAAACCCGGCGCAACGCGGTTCCTGTCACACCTTTGTCACCGCCCGCTGGCAACCTTTATGGCAGTCACCCCCAAAAGGTACGTTGCCATGCGTTTTCTCGTCTCCCTGTTCGCGCCACGCCCGCTGCACCGCAGTTTCGCCCTGCTCGACCACAATGGCCACTGCCAGGCCTTCAAGCAGTGCAGCCTCCAGCCCATGGGCGATGGTTGGGTCGAAATCGAAGAAATTCGCCTCAACTGGCTGCACCAGCCCCTGCCCGCCAGTGCCCGTGTCAGCCAGCACCAGCCACGTGCACGCGCGCAGCAACTGCTGACCACCTGACCCGACGCCTAATAAAAGTCATTAAACACGACCATTTCCCTGCGTTTCTTAGATACAATCTCCCCCCGATTATAAGGACGTCTCCTGATCGGGCCTCGCAGCATCGTTCAATGCCTCGGTATTGACACCCCGCACCGCCCACAGAGAGCCGCCCACACAGATCGAGTGAAGCTGGCGCGCTTGCTGTTTCTCAAGCAAAACCCCCACTTTTCGCGAATCTGCAGAGCTGTCATTACGCTCGGTCACTGAGCTGTTTGCCCGTTTTTGCTGCCCATGCACCCCATGGCGGCAATCCATCCGGGCACGGTGCCAGGCTGGGACAGCCCTTTTTTGAGGTTCACGTCTTCAAAAGAGCGTGAAAAAAACGGGTTTTCACAACTTCACAAGAGTGTGGCGAGCAAATGAATAGTTTTGCGTCTGAAAATGCACCATTAGCGTCTACAACAGCCCAACGACACAGGACCGAGTACTCCTCGAACACCGGAGCCTGAAGCCTGTCCGCTACGGATTTGGTTGCACAAACGGATGTCTCGACCATAAGTCGAATTGCCAGCCGCGTGCCGAAATGAGTTCATGTGACTCTTGAAGCCAGGCCGCATGCATCCGTCGAAGTTGCGAAAAATTGCGAAGATTCGGACATGGCGATCCTGGCCATGGGTACCTGGGGCATCACTGACACGCCCCGGAACGCCTGGCAGCTATGCCGACAATTTGGTGCTGCAGATTTTGGAGACGCGTTAAATGGCGCATAACGAAGCAGTCGACGTAGTACTGGTTGGGGCCGGCATCATGAGTGCCACCCTCGCTGTACTGCTTAAAGA
The DNA here is from genome assembly GCF_056396925.1 of Pseudomonas sp. 05N433. NCBI lineage: Bacteria > Pseudomonadati > Pseudomonadota > Gammaproteobacteria > Pseudomonadales > Pseudomonadaceae > Pseudomonas > Pseudomonas sp. 05N433. The sequence goes on from NZ_JBFTML010000007.1 coordinate 24,617, forward strand.
GCTCGACCCCGCGATCAAGCTGGAAGTCGTCGAGCTGATGGATTCCGGTGCCGCGGAGAGTTCCAATCCGTGGAACAACGCCGGTACCGGTCACGCCGGGCTGTGTGAGCTGAACTACACGCCGCAGGCCGCTGACGGCACCGTCGACATCAAGAAAGCCGTGCACATCAACACCCAGTTCGAGGTGTCGAAGCAGTTCTGGTCCTACCTGACCAAGAAAGGCACCTTCGGTTCGTGCAAATCGTTCATCAGCCCGGTGCCGCACCTGAGCTTCGTGCAGGGTGAGAATGGCGTGTCCTTCCTCAAGGAACGCTTCAAGACCCTGAGCAAGCACCATGCCTTCTCGGACATGGAATACACCGAAGACAAAGCCAAGATGGCCGAGTGGATGCCGCTGATGATGCCGGGCCGTCCGGCTGACGAGGTCCTCGCCGCCACCCGCGTGATGAACGGCACCGACGTCAACTTCGGCGCCCTGACCAACCAACTGCTCAAGCACCTGACCAGCGCGCCCGATGCCCAGGTCAAGTACTGCAAGCGCGTCACCGGCCTGAAGCGTAACAACGGCGGCTGGACCGTCAGCATCAAGGACGTCAACAGCGGCAATACCCGCGAAGTCGACGCCAAATTCGTCTTCCTCGGCGCTGGCGGCGCGGCACTGCCGCTGCTGCAAGCGTCGGGCATCGAAGAAAGCAAAGGCTTCGGCGGCTTCCCGATCAGCGGCCAGTGGCTGCGTTGCGACAACCCGGAAGTGGTCAAGCACCATCAGGCCAAGGTCTACAGCCAGGCCGCGGTCGGTTCGCCACCAATGTCCGTGCCGCACCTGGACACCCGTGTGGTCGATGGCAAAAAGTCCCTGCTGTTCGGACCTTATGCCGGCTTCACCACCAAGTTCCTCAAGCACGGTTCGTTCATGGACCTGCCGATGTCGGTTCGCGCCGGCAACATCGGTCCAATGCTGGCCGTGGCCAAAAACAACATGGACCTGACCAAGTATCTGGTCAGCGAAGTGATGCAGTCGATGGAGCAGCGCCTGGAATCCCTGCGTCGCTTCTACCCTGAAGCGAAAGCCGAAGACTGGCGCCTGGAAGTGGCCGGCCAACGGGTGCAGATCATCAAGAAAGACCCGAAGAAAGGCGGCGTTCTGCAGTTCGGTACCGAACTGGTCGCGGCCAAGGACGGTTCCCTTGCCGCTCTGCTCGGCGCCTCGCCAGGCGCCTCGGTGACCGTGTCGATCATGCTGGAATTGATCGAGAAATGCTTCCCGAACAAGGCCAAGGGCGAGTGGGCTGCCAAACTGGCGGAAATCTTCCCGGCTCGGGAGAAAGTCCTGGAAACCGACGCTGCGCTGTATCGCAAGATCAATGCGCAGAACAACGTCGCACTGGAACTGGTTGAAGCAAGCAGCGAAACCCAAAGCTACGCTTGATTCAGCCGCATAAAAAACGCCCCGTCCTCATTGAGGGCGGGGCGTTTTTTTGTGTGCGGTGAAACAATCTTGTGGCGAGGGTGCTTGCTCCCGCTTGACCGGGCTGGCGCACCAGTGCGCAGCGCTCACAAAATCTCCGCCATTCGCAGCATTTTGGGGCCGCTTCGCAGCCCAACGGGAGCAAGCTCCCTCGCCACAAAATTCCAGTGTGCCTGACGTTAACCGCGAGCCTTGTCGATCAACTCGATGTACTCGGCCGCGTTACGTTGATCCTGAATCAGGGCCACGAAGTCATTGCCGTGCTCATCCTTGCCGTCCAGATCGTAGCCGGCTTCGACAAAGAACGTCAGAAAACGCTCGAAGTCATCGATGCGCAGACCGCGGTAGGCCTTGATCAGTTTGTGCAGCGACGGTGAAGTGGCGTCGACCGGCTCAAAATCGAGGAACAGTTTGATCTGCGCATCGCCGATCTCGTCACCAATCACTTGCTTCTTATCTTTACGCATTGCCGACTCCAGCTCGCAGACATTTCACAGGGCGGGCAGTTTACCCCTGCCTTGATGCCGGGCTCAACGCGGACGAACGCTGCCGGTGTGCAGATCGGCCCAGATATGGCCGTTGGCGTAACTCAGAAACTGGCAATACACCGTGTCGTTGCGCAGCAAGTCGATCACCACCCGGTACTGGGCCAACGGGTAATAGAGCGTTAGCGTTTTGCTTTTGTTGTCGTAGATCGGCTTTTTCAGGCTTTTGCTTTCGCCATCGAAGTTGACCATCACCTGGCTGATGGTCGCACCCTTGTTCAAGGGTTTGCCCTTGAGGCGGATCAGCAAGGGTGAGGTGACCGGGATCGGTTGTTGGTTGGACTGACGTTGGCTGCCGAGGACCACCGAATACTCGGTGACCTGCAACAGTTGTTGCTGCTCGGGTTCCGCTTCACGCAGAGTCAAGTCGTCCGGGGGCAAAAACTGCACATGCATCGGTGCCGGAGCGGCGGCCAGGGGTAGGCTGAAGACCAACATCAGGGCGGCGCAGCTGCGGATCAAAAGACTCATGACAGGCTCCTGGGACGAGGCCGAGCACTCTAGCATGATGATCAATCGGGCGAATAACCGATCCAGATCAATACTCTCGAAGACAAGGCTGGGCATACTGAAAGAGCCTTCAGCCCTATTTCGACGGCGTGCCGTCTACTGTGGAGTCCCTATGCCATTCTCCATCCCCCCGTTATTCGCCGCCTGGCGTCAAACTCTGCGTGCAGGTTATAGCCTCAGACGCTTGCGCGGCGACATCAGTGCCGGGGTGACGGTAGGGATTATCGCCATTCCCCTGGCCATGGCCCTGGCGATTGCGGTGGGAGTAGCGCCCCAGCAAGGTTTATATACGGTGCTGATCGCGGCCCCCCTGATCGCCTTGACGGGAGGCTCGCGCTTCAATGTCAGCGGGCCGACAGCCGCGTTCATGGTGATACTGCTGCCGATCACCCAACAATATGGCCTGGGTGGCCTGCTGCTTTGCACCATGCTTGCCGGGGCCATCCTGATTGCCTTGGGGCTGATTCGGGCCGGGCGGCTGATTCAGTACATTCCTTATCCGGTGACCCTGGGCTTTACCGCCGGGATCGGCATAGTCATCGCCACACTCCAACTAAAGGATTTGCTGGGCCTGAGTACCACCGGGCATGCCGAACATTACATCGAGCAATTAGGTGCGCTGCTCCAGGCATTGCCCAGCGCCCGCCTGGGGGACGGAATCATCGGTGTCATGTGCCTGGCGGTTCTGATCGTCTGGCCGCGGTTTGTGCCGAGGGTTCCGGGGCATCTGGTGGCGCTGGCCGTCGGCGCAATGTTGGGGCTGGCGCTGGAAAGCGGCGGGTTACCGATTGCGACGCTGGGCGAGCGCTTCAGCTATATCGTCGATGGCGTCAGCCACCCCGGCATTCCGCCGTTTCTGCCGAGCTTCGACTGGCCGTGGAATCTGCCAGGACCCAATGGTCAGCCGCTGCATCTGTCTTACGACCTGATCCGCCAATTAATGGCACCAGCGTTCGCCATTGCCATGCTCGGCGCCATCGAATCGTTGTTGTGTGCGGTGGTGGCCGATGGCATGACGGGCAGCAAACATGACCCCAACGCCGAACTCCTGGGTCAAGGCATTGGTAACCTGGTCGCACCGTTGTTCGGCGGCATTACCGCCACCGCGGCGATCGCCCGCAGCGCCACCAACGTGCGCAGCGGGGCGTTTTCGCCATTGGCGGCAATTATCCACAGCGCGGTGGTGCTGCTGGCGATACTCGTCCTCGCCCCGCTGTTCAGCTACTTGCCGATGGCCGCGCTGGCGGCGCTGCTCGTGATGGTGGCGTGGAACATGAGCGAGGCCCGGCATGTCGTGCACACCCTGCGCATTGCACCACGCAGCGACGTATTGGTCTTGCTGACCTGCCTGAGCCTGACAGTGCTGTTCGACATGGTACTGGCCGTTGCCGTTGGGCTATTGCTGGCCGCCGGGTTGTTCGTCAAGCGCATGAGCGACCTCACGGACACCGCCGAACTGCCTCGAGAGTTCCATCAAGCCTTACAGGATTTGCCGGAGCATGTTCGTTGCTATGCGATACGCGGACCGTTGTTTTTCGGTGCAGCGGAAAAGGCCCTGGGCGTGCTGCGCAAATTCAGCCCGGAGGTCAAAGTGGTGATTGTCGAGATGAGTGCCGTGTCCATGCTGGACATGACGGCGTTGGCAGCCTTCGACAATATCCTCAGGGATTATCGCACCGACGGCATCGGCCTGATTCTGGTCGGGACGGCAGCGCGCGTGCGCCTGAAACTCAGGCGCGCGGGCATCCATCGGGAACAGCGTCAATTGGCTTACGTGAACAACCTGGAACAGGCTCGACGCAAAAGCGAACGCTGGCTCGTCGGGCAGGACTGAGCGCGCGGTTCAAGCGAACTGCGCACGCATTCGGATGGGATATCTGCCTTCAAGCATCAACGTGTCTGGCGGCTGAAACCACCCCCAGACAGTCAACCTGCTTACAGGCCTTTAACGGCAAAAATTCCGTTCGCGTTACGCCAGTAGCCTTTGTAGTCCATGCCATAACCGAAGATGTAACGGTCAATGCACGGCAGGCCGACGAAATCGGCTTTCAGGTCCGGGCGAGCCTTGCGGTCGTGGTCCTTGTCGATCAGCACGGCGGTGTGCACTTTGCGGGCGCCGGCATGTTTGCAGAAATCGATGATCGCGCCCAGGGTGTGACCTTCATCGAGGATGTCGTCGATGATCAGCACGTCACGGTCGATGAACGAAACTTCCGGCTTGGCTTTCCAGAACAGCTCGCCGCCGCTGGTTTCGTTGCGATAGCGGGTAGCGTGCAGGTAGGACGCTTCCAGCGGGAATTGCAGATGGGTGAGCAGCTTGCCGGCGAAAATCAGGCCGCCGTTCATCACACAGAACACCACCGGATTGCTTTCAGCCAGTTGTTCGTTGATATGTGCACCGACGCGGGCGATGGCCGCCTCGACTTCAGCTTCGGTGTACAGGCAGTCAGCCTCTCGCATGATTTGACGGATATGCTCGAGATCAGCGGACATGGCGCTCTCCAAGGGGTTTGAGGGGGAGGGACGGATTCGGAAAAGCGGGCAAAGGTACGCATCCCGCACGGCCAGATCAAGCGTTTGTGGACTAACGTACTGTATGTCTATAGGACAACACCCTCGGATAGATTAATCTAGGCCGGTTTTTTTGCCCGCCGCCGGAGCCTTTCCCCATGCCCATCCGTGAGATCCGCCATCCGCTGATCCGTCATAAACTTGGCCTTATGCGCCGCGCCGACATCAGCACGAAGAATTTCCGTGAGCTCGCTCAAGAAGTCGGCGCCCTGCTGACCTATGAAGCCACCAAAGACCTGCCGCTGGAAAGCTACGACATCGAAGGCTGGTGCGGCACGGTGTCGGTGGAGAAAATCGCCGGCAAGAAAATTACCGTGGTGCCGATCCTGCGTGCCGGTATCGGCATGCTCGAAGGCGTGCTGAGCCTGATCCCGGGCGCCAAAGTCAGCGCCGTGGGCGTGGCCCGTAACGAGGAAACCCTCGAAGCCCACACCTACCTGGAAAAACTGGTGCCGGAAATCGACGAGCGCCTGGCGATGATCATCGACCCGATGCTCGCCACTGGCGGCTCGATGGTCGCCACCATCGATTTGCTGAAGAAGGCCGGCTGCAAGGACATCCGCGCGATGGTCCTGGTGGCCGCTCCCGAAGGTATCGCCGCTGTGGAGAAGGCTCACCCGGACGTGACCATCTACACCGCTTCCATTGACCAGAAACTGAACGAACACGGTTACATCATCCCAGGCTTGGGCGATGCCGGTGACAAGATCTTCGGCACCAAGCAGAAGGACGCGTGACCATGCAGCAAGAGTTCAACGATCCGCTCTGGCGCACGGTATTGTCCGGCGCGCAGATGCTGTTCGTGGCCTTCGGCGCCCTGGTGTTGATGCCGCTGATTACCGGCCTCGACCCGAACGTGGCGCTGTTCACCGCAGGTTTAGGGACGATCCTGTTCCAGATTGTCACCGGGCGTCAGGTGCCGGTATTCCTGGCGTCGAGCTTCGCCTTCATCACCCCGATCATTCTCGCCAAGGGCCAGTTCGGCCTGGCGGCGACCATGGGCGGTGTGATGGCGGCCGGGTTCGTCTACACCTTCCTCGGCCTTGCGGTGAAGATCAAAGGCACCGGGTTTATCGACCGTTTGCTGCCTCCGGTGGTGATTGGCCCGGTGATCATCTCCATCGGCCTGGCCATGGCGCCGATTGCCGCCAACATGGCGATGGGCAAGGCGGGCGACGGTACTGAGCTGATTCATTACCAGACGGCGATGATGATTTCGATGCCCGCGCTGTTGACCACCCTGATCGTCGCGGTGTTCGGCAGAGGTATTTTCCGCCTGGTGCCGATTATCTCCGGTGTGCTGGTGGGTTTTGCCATGGCGTTTTATTTCGGCGTGGTCGATACCGCGAAGATTGCCGTGGCACCGTGGTTCGCGATTCCACATTTCACCGCGCCGGAATTCAACTGGCAGGCGATTCTGTTCATCGTTCCGGTGGCCCTGGCCCCGGCCATCGAGCACATCGGTGGCGTGATTGCCGTGGGTAGCGTGACCGGTCGCGACTACCTGAAAAAGCCCGGCCTGCACCGCACCCTGCTCGGTGACGGCATCGCCACCACCGCGGCCGGTCTGTTCGGCGGCCCACCCAATACCACTTACGCCGAAGTGACTGGCGCGGTGATGCTGACCAAGAACTACAACCCGAAAATCATGACCTGGGCGGCGATCTTCGCAATCAGCCTGGCGTTCATCGGCAAATTCGGCGCGCTGCTGCAAAGCATCCCGGTGCCAGTGATGGGCGGGATTCTCTGCCTGTTGTTCGGTTCGATTGCCGCGGTGGGCATGAACACCATGATCCGCCACAAGATCGACCTGGGCGAAGCACGCAACCTGGTGATTGTCTCGGTGACGCTGGTGTTCGGGATTGGCGGCATGCTGGTCGGCACCGGTACCGGCCAGAACGATTTCGGCCTCAAAGGCATCGCGCTGTGCGCGGTGGTGGCGATTGCACTGAACCTGTTGCTGCCGGGCAATGACAGCTGGAAGCACAAGAAGGCGGATGAGCCGCTGTTGTAAGCAGGCGACTCAATCCCCTGTGGCGAGGGAGCTTGCTCCCGCTTGACCGGGCTGGCGCACCAGTGCGCAGCACTCACAAAATCTTCATTGACTGCAAAGATTTTGGGGCCGCTTCGCGACCCGGCGGGAGCAGGCTCCCTCGCCACAACCAGCCAGCCGTCACTTCAATGTACGTTCCTATAAAGCCAATGGCGCCCTTTCGCACATGGCACTCAACGCCTTGACCCACAGCGGCTCATCGTTGAGGCAAGGCACCAGCACCAACTCCTCCCCTCCCGCCTCGCGGAATTGCTCCTTCCCACGATCACCGATTTCCTCCAGCGTCTCGATGCAATCGGCAACGAACGCCGGGCACATCACCAGGACTTTCTTCACGCCGCTTTTGGCCAACTCGTCGAGGCGAGCTTCAGTGTAGGGTTCTATCCACTTGGCCCGGCCCAGACGCGACTGAAACGATACGGACCACTTGCCGTCCGGTATGCCCACACGTTTGGCAAACTCTGCGGCCGTGCGCAGGCACTGACCGCGGTAACAGGTCGCGACCACTTCCGGTGGCGCACCGGCGCAGCAATCGCCGCCACCCTCGAAGCTGTGCCCCGGATTAAGCTTTTTCAGGTGACGTTCCGGCAAACCGTGGAAGCTCAGCAGCAGATGATCGAAATCCTGTTGCAGATAAGGCCTGACACTGGCCACCAACGCATCGAGGTATTCCGGCTGATCGTAAAACGGCTGAAGAACCGAGAACTGCACGTCGAGCTTTTTATCGCGCACCACGCGCTTGGCTTCTTCGATCACCGTGGTCACAGTGCTGTCGGCGAATTGCGGATAGAGCGGTGCCAGGGTCACTTTCTTATGCCCCTGGGCAGCCAGCCGCAGCAGCGCGGACTCAATGGACGGCTCGCCGTACCGCATCGCCAGCTCAACAGGCCCGTGAGTCCACTGCCGAGTCATGGCCTGTTGCAGGCGACGGCTGAGCACCACCAGCGGCGAGCCCTCCTCCCACCAGATCGACGCGTAAGCGTGAGCCGATTGTTCCGGGCGCTTGATCAGAATCAGCGACACCAGCAAACGCCGCACCGGCCAAGGCAGGTCGATCACATACGGGTCCATCAGAAATTGATTGAGGTAACTGCGCACATCCGCCACCGAGGTGGAGGCAGGTGAACCCAGGTTGACCAGAAGCAATGCGTGATCGGTCATGCAACGTCCTATTTCAGAGGCGGCCGGACAGATCGTCCAATGCCGCGCGCAAATCAGTGAACCGGAAAGTGAAACCCGCTTCCAGCAAGCGAGCCGGCATCGCCTTCTGCCCCCCCAGCAACAACAATGACAACTCGCCCAGTCCGACCTTCAAGACGAGAGTCGGCATCGGCATGAACGCGGGACGATGCAACACGTCACCCAACGTTTTAGCGAATTCGCGATTGCGCACCGGCTTGGGCGCGCAGGCATTATAGGGACCGCTGGCCCCATTGCGATGCAGAAGAAAATCAATCAGGGCGATTTGATCTTCAATATGAATCCACGACATCCACTGCCGACCGCTGCCGATCGGCCCGCCCAGCCCCAGTTTGAACGGCAACAACAGCCGCGACAAAAAGCCGCCCTCGGCGGACAACACCAACCCGGTGCGGATGAGAACCACGCGGATGCCCAAGGCGTCGGCACGTTGCGCGGTTTCTTCCCAGGCGATGCACAACTGGCTGGCGAAATCATCGATGACCGGTGGCGATTGCTCGGTCAACTCCCGCTCGCCGCCGTCGCCGTACCAACCAATCGCTGAGCCGGAGATCAGCACCTGCGGTTTCTGCTCACGACTTTCGAGCCAGGCCAACAGGGTTTCGGTCAGGGTGATCCGGCTGCTCCACAACAGCGCCTTGCGTTTGTGGGTCCAGAGCCGATCGGCGATCGGCGCCCCCGCAAGGTTGACAATTGCATCCACCGGTTCTGGCCCAAAATCCTCAAGCCGTGCGATTCCCCGTACCTGAGTGCCGCAGATTTTGGCGACTTTAGCGGGCGTGCGACTCCAAACCGTGAGGTGATGTCCCTGACTCAACCAGTGTCGGCAGAGCTGACGTCCTATCAAACCAGTACCGCCGGTCAGCAATATGTGCATGACATCTTCCTCGCGTGGCGTTTTACCCGGATCACTAGTCTATTTTTATAAGCAGGGATCTTTGGTATCGGGCAGGTTCTGTGTTTAACAATAGGCCAAGCTCTCAGAACGAGAACGCTAAAAGTTATACCAAAAAACAATATTGTACAGGTTTGAACCACGGCGTAGTCTGTACAGAAAGGCAAACGAGGCCCCTATGACTGTACCTATCGCAATCATCGGCACCGGCATCGCCGGACTCTCAGCCGCCCAGGCCCTTACGGAGGCCGGGCATGTCGTTCATCTGTTCGATAAAAGCCGCGGCAGTGGCGGACGCATGTCAAGCAAGCGCAGCGATGCGGGCGCTCTGGACATGGGCGCGCAATATTTCACTGCCCGCGACCGTCGCTTCGTCACCGAAGTCCAGCGCTGGCAAGCCAACGGTTGGGTCGCCGTGTGGAYACCGCAGCTCTATACCTACCACGGCGGCCAGCTCAGCCCCTCGCCGGACGAACAGACACGCTGGGTCGGCACGCCGCGCATGAGCGCCATCACCCGTGCCCTGCTCGGTGACCTGGAAGTGCAGTTCAGCTGCCGGATCACCGAGGTCTATCGCGGTGAAGAGCACTGGCATCTGCAAGACGCCGAAGGCTTCACCCACGGGCCGTTCAGTCATGTGGTGATTGCCACGCCAGCCCCTCAGGCGACCGCGCTGCTGCCCTCCGCGCCGAAACTCGCCGGGGCCGCCGCCGGGGTAAAAATGGAGCCGACCTGGGCGGTCGCCCTGGCTTTCGACACACCATTGGATACCCCGATCGAAGGCTGCTTCGTGCAGGACAGCCCCCTCGACTGGCTGGCGCGCAACCGTAGCAAACCGGGACGCGACAACACCCTCGACACGTGGGTGCTGCACGCCACCAGCGCCTGGAGCCGGCAACATATCGATCTGTCCAAGGAAGCGGTGATCGAGCAATTGCATGGTGCCTTTGCCGAACTGCTGCACGACGCCATGCCTGCACCGACTTTCAGCCTCGCTCACCGCTGGCTTTACGCCCGTCCGGCCAGCAGCCATGAGTGGGGTGCCCTGGCTGATGCTGATCTGGGCTTGTATGTATGCGGTGACTGGTGCCTGTCCGRCCGTGTCGAAGGCGCCTGGCTCAGTGGCCAGGAAGCGGCCCGCCGTCTGCACGAACACCTGCAGTGAACCGCCTCGATTCGAGCACATTGCTGCTGTCGACACGGACAGCAGCCCTGAAAAAACCTATACAAAAAAATTGACTTGTACACCTTTGAATCTATGCTGAACGAATGTTGTACAGATTTAACAATCCGTACAGGTCTGGATTCGAGGTGCCCCGATGTCTGCACAATCAACGACCCCACCCAAAATCGCCATCAGCGCCTGCCTGATGGGGGCCGAGGTGCGCTACAACGGCGGGCACAAGACGTCACGGCTGTGCAGCCACATCCTTTCCGATTATTTCGATTTCGTCCCGGTGTGCCCGGAAGTTGCCATCGGCCTGGGTATCCCTCGCGAACCGATCCGCCTGGTCGGCAACCCTGAACATCCGCAGGCGGTCGGCACGGTCAACCCTGAAAACAACGTCACCCGGCCGCTGGCCGAATATGCTCGGAAAATGGCTTTGGAACTGGGCGACATCTGCGGCTATATCTTCATGCAGAAATCCCCTTCGTGCGGTCTGGAGCGGGTCAAGGTCTACCACGCCAACGGCGCGCCGGTGGACGGCGGTAGCCGTGGCATTTACGCCCGGACCTTCTGCGCGCTGCATCCCGATTTGCCGGTGGAGGAAGAAGGCCGGCTCAACGATCCGGTGCTGCGGGAAAACTTCCTTACCCGCGTATTCGCCTACAGCGCCTGGCAGCAGTTGCTGCAAACCGGCCTGACCCGGCGCGGCCTCACGGATTTTCACTCGCGCTACAAATACCTGTTAATGGCCCACAACCCGGTGCAATACAAAACCCTGGGAAACCTGCTCGGCAACATGGGCCGGACCGCCCCTGAAGTCATCGGCCCGCGCTATTTCAGCGAGCTGATGGCGGCCTTGAAAAAATGCGCCACGCGCCGCACCCACACCAACGTCCTGCAACACCTCAGCGGCTATCTCAAACAGGCCATCAGCACTGAAGACAAACAGGAAGTGCAGCATGTGATCAGCCAGTATCGTCACGGCATCGTGCCGCTGGTGGTACCGCTGACGTTGCTCAAACACTACTTTCGCCAGCACCCGGATCCATACATTGCGCAACAGGTTTACCTGCAACCGCACCCGGAAAACCTCAGCCTGCGAAACGCAATCTAATGAAAACCCCACCGGACACCAGCGCCAGCGAAGACCTCGGCACCGACTTCAAAAAGGCCCTGGACGCAGGCTGGCTGCCCATCCGTGAAGTGGCCCGGCAGACCGGGGTCAACGCTGTCACCTTGCGCGCCTGGGAACGGCGCTATGGGCTGATCGTGCCTCAGCGTACTCCCAAGGGGCATCGGCTGTTCTGTGCCGAACACGTTCAACGCATCCTGACGATCCTCACCTGGCTCAATCGCGGCGTGGCGGTCGGTCAGGTCAAGCAACTGCTCGACACGCCTCAGGTACTTGCCGAGCCCGTCGGAAACGATTGGCTGGTGTTGCGCCAGACACTGCTACAAGCCGTTACCCAACTGGCCGAACGCACCCTCGATGACACCGTAAACCAGGCGATGGCGCTGTATCCGCCACGCACCTTGTGTGAACACCTGTTGATGCCGTGGCTGGCGGAACTGGAACAACGCTGGCAAGGCCAGTTCGGCGCGCAGATGGAGCGGGTGTTTGTCTATTCCTGGTTGCGCAGCAAATTCGGCGCGAGGATTTACCACAACAACCGCCAGTTACGTACCGCGCCGCTGTTGCTGATCAATCAATCGGACCTGCCTCTGGAACCTCATCTATGGCTCACCGCCTGGCTGATCAGCAGCACCGATTGCCCGGTGGAAGTTTTCGACTGGCCACTCCCGGCCGGCGAACTGACGCTGGCGGTCGATCACCTGCAAGCCCGCGGCGTCCTGCTGTATTCCAGCAAAGCCATGAATCTTGCAAAATTGTCGAAACTTTTGAATGGCGTCAGTTGCCCAAAAATGATCGCCGGACCAACGGTGTGCATCCACCACGCCGATTTGTCCGCAAAAAACACCGCCATTGCTGATTTGATCCTGGCCGATAACCCGTTATCGGCCCATCTGGACCTGATACAGCGCGGGCTCATTTAATGGCGCTTTTTTGATGAATCGTACGGATACGACCATGCAATTGATCTGGCTGCGCAGCGACCTGCGTCTACACGACAACACCGCCCTCTCGGCCGCCGCAGCCCGTGGCCCGTGTGTGGCGGTGTATTTGCCGAGCCCGCAGCAGTGGCTTGCGCACGACGACGCGCCGTGCAAAGTGGACTTCTGGTTGCGCAACCTCGCCGAATTACGACGCGCGCTGGACGCCCTGAACATCCCGCTACTGATTCGCCAGGCGTCCCGCTGGGATGAAGCGCCCAAGGTTCTGCTCGAACTGTGCCAGCAGCTGAAGATCGACGCGGTGCACGTCAACGAGGAATACGGCATTCATGAGACCCGCCGTGATGCGGCGGTGGCCCAAGCGCTGAAAGCCCGGGGCATCGACTTTTACAGCCACCTCGATCAGCTGCTGTTCAAGCCAGGCACCGTGCTCACCAGAACCGGAACCTACTTCCAGGTCTTCAGCCAGTTTCGCAAGGTCTGCTACGAACGCCTGCACGCTTCATTGCCCGGATTGGTCGCTGCACCCGCCCTTCAGGCTCCATTGGATATCAGCAGCGACGAACCGCCCTCCCGTGTCGAGGGTTTCGATTCTCCCAACGACAGCTTGCGTGCCCTCTGGCCAGCCGGTGAAACCGAAGCCCGACGCCGCCTCGACACCTTTGTCGACGCCCAGATCGACTATTACCACAGCGAACGCGACTTCCCGGCAAAGCCCGGCACCAGCCAGCTCTCGGCCTATCTCACCGCCGGGGTGATCTCCCCTCGTCAGTGCCTGCACGCCGCGTTGCGAAGCAATCAGGGCGAGTTCGAAAGCGGCAAGGTCGGCGCCATCACCTGGATCAACGAGCTGCTGTGGCGCGAGTTCTACAAACACATATTGGTGGGCTACCCCCGTGTATCCCGGCACCGCGCCTTCCGGCCGGAAACCGAAGCCCTGGTCTGGCGTGACGCCCCGCAAGAACTCAAGGCCTGGCAGCAAGGCCGCACCGGCCTGCCGATCATCGATGCCGCCATGCGCCAATTGCTGGAAACCGGCTGGATGCACAACCGTCTGCGCATGGTGGTGGCGATGTTCCTGACCAAGAACCTGCTGATCGACTGGCGTGAAGGCGAGCGCTTCTTCATGCGGCACCTGATTGATGGCGACCTGGCGGCGAACAATGGTGGCTGGCAGTGGAGTTCGTCCACCGGCACTGATTCGGCGCCCTACTTCCGGATTTTCAACCCGCTGAGCCAGTCGGAAAAGTTCGATGCACAAGGGGTGTTCATCAAGCACTGGTTGCCGGAGCTCAACGAAATGAACAATAAAGACCTGCACAATCTGGCCAATCTCGGCGGATTGTTCGGTGTGAGGGGCTACCCGTCGCCTATCGTCAATCTGAGTGCTTCCCGTGAACGGGCCCTGGACGCGTTCAAGAACCTGCCATCACGACAGGGTTTATCGCCACCGTCATTAAATTGATGCTGCAGCGTTGCGTCATGAACACGGAATTGAGCCAGGGAAATATTGGGTAAATAAGGGGATTGGGATGAGTCGTACACCTCCAAGGCGATACTGGTTGACCGGCGCCAGCAACGGTATTGGTGCTGTGCTGGCTGAAGAAATACTGAAAACCGGGGCTCATCTGGCGGCCAGCTCCCGCTCGGTGGCATCACTGATATCCCTGTCTGAGCGCTATCCCGGTCAAGTGCTGGTGGTCGCGGGCGATTTGACCAACAGCCAAAGGGTGCGCGAAATCGGTGAGCAGATTGCGCAGGAATGGGGCTCTCTGGACACCATGATCCTTAACGCAGGCACCTGCGAATACGTCGACGCCAATCAGCTCGATTCGTCAATCATCGAGCACATCATGCGTACCAACTTGCTTGCCAGCAGTTATTGCATCGCAGCCGCCCGGCCTTTGCTGCAGGCGGGCACTGCGCCGCATCTGGTGGGCATTGCCAGTTCGGTGACCTGGTTACCCCTGCCGTGGGCCGAATCCTATGGCGATTCAAAGGCCGGGTTGCGTCATCTATTCGAGTCATTGCGCATCGACATGACGCCGGAAAACATCGAAATGACCGTGGTCAGCCCAGGGCTTATCGATACGCCTCTGAACGACGGCGCCCCGATACATCTCGACTGGTCGGCAGGCCAAGCCGCGCGATACCTCCTCGACATGATCAAGAATCGTCCACTGGAATGCTCCTTGCCGGAGCTGCTCATGCCTGTTCTTTGGCCCCTGCCGCAACAACCCGACCGGGCGGGACTGGCAATCGACGAACAAGCGCGAAACAAGCCGCCGATCGAGGATCTGCCGTGAAGCCTGAGCGTCTGTCAGGCCTTTTACACAGCGTGGGCCCACTGCCTTACACTGCGCGCCATGAAAACCATTCCCCACACGCAAGTCGCCGAGCCTGCGGTCACCTGCTCGACCTGCGCAGCCTGCTGCTGCCAGCTTGAAGTGATGCTGATCACTGACACCGGCGTGCCCGAACGTTTTATCGATACCGATGATTGGGGTGGTGAAGTCATGCTGCGACTGGATGACGGCTGGTGCGCCGCACTGGATCGCAACAGCATGATGTGCACCATCTATGAAAAGCGTCCGCTGATCTGCCGGGAGTTCGAAATGGGCGCACCGGAATGCATCACCGAACGCCAGGGGATTGCGACGGCGTATCGGTGAGATCGCAGTCACCCGATGCCATGTGAGAGCCCCCGCCACAGGTAGCTCCCACATCTAAACACTGCAGGCTTACAACGGCATCGTGTAATGCAATGCGTAGCTTTCTACACCGTCGTTCGGGTTACTGATCCCGGCATTGGAGTAGTGGGTGGCGCGAATCCCGACTTCATGTCCGCCGGCAAAGCGCAGACCAAACCCGAAACGGTCTTCGAACTGAAAGGCACTGCCGAGCTTGTTATCTTCGTATTCGGTGTTGGCAAACACCGCGATACCGATACCCGCTTCGACGTAGGGCTTGATGGTCTGACCGGCAAACTCGTACACCAGTACCGGCGAGAACGACAAACTGTGATTGCTCGCCGTTTTGTCGCCTTCCCAGTAGGTGTAAGCGCCGCTCCAGTAGCCGGTCAAGCGGCCAACATCACTCTGCAACCAGCTCTTGTCCCAATCGAACTGCATGCCCAGTCGGTAGGTCATGGTCGAATCGCTGGTCTGGCCGACCCCGAACTCCACCCCTGCCGCCTGCGCGGTAAAACTGTGCCCCATCAATGCGGTCGCAATCGCGGCCAAACAGAATAGTCGCTTCATTAGAAACATCCTTTTCCGAACAATTTAGTATGATTTTTATGCTGCAAAACAAACAAAGCTATAGAAGTCACCGTTTAATCAGAAGCTCACCCCAATTATTCGTTTGCTACGCGTCTCTACTTTTCGAAGCTTCGCACAACCCCAGACATATTCCACAGGATCGGCAAGATATTTCTGAAATGTTCTGGGTCCGCACTCGACCAGAACTGTGCGGGGCGAGCAGGCCCCTCGGCCAGCAATTCACGCTCGGCCAGCAGACGCTGGAGCTGCCGCGCCACAGCGGCACCCGTATCGATCAAGCTGATGCTTTGCGGGAGCATCTGCCTTAGCAGTGGCTTTAAAAAGGGATAATGGGTACAGCCCAGAATGATCGTATCTGCACCTGCAGCCAGCAGCGGCTCGACATACCCTTGCAGCAACTGACGCAATGTCTCGCTGTGCAGATCGCCATTTTCAATCAGCTCCACCAGCCCGGGGCACGGCTGAGTAATCACCCGTACATCGGTGGCGAAACGATCGAGCAAGGCAGCAAACTTGGCACTCTGCAAAGTACCGGTGGTGGCGAGCACGCCGACCACACCGCTGCGCGTCGCCGCAGCGGCCGGTTTGACCGCAGGCTCCATGCCGACGATAGGCCACTCGGGGTAATCGCGCCGCAAGTCCGCAACACCGGCCACCGTCGCGGTGTTGCAAGCCAGCACCAGCGCCTTGGCGCCTTGCTGCTGAAAGAACTGCGCCATGACACTGCAACGCTGGCGGATGAATGCCGGGGTTTTCTCGCCGTAGGGAATATTCCCGCAATCGCCGAAGTACAACAGAGACTCGTTGGGCAGCAACTGCTGGATCTCGGCCAGCACGGAGAGTCCACCGACGCCGGAATCGAACACAGCAATCGGCGCTTCACGCATGGCGCGACCCGCAGACGCTGCAGCCCGGATCACGCTTGACCCGCAATTCACGGAAGCGTGAGCCCAAGGCATCGATCAATAACAGGCGCCCCACCAGCGGCTCGCCGAACCCCACCAGCAGTTTCAGCGCTTCCAGTGCCTGGAGGCTGCCGACCAACCCGACCAAAGGACCGACGACGCCCGCCTCGCTGCAGGTCAACTCGGCCTCGCTGCCGTGCCCGTATAAACAGTGGTAGCACGGGCTCTCTGGACGACGCGGGTCGAACACCGACAATTGCCCTTCCAGACGAATCGCCGCACCGCTGACCAGCGGCTTGCGCGCGGCCACACACGCAGCGTTGACCGCCTCGCGGGTGGAAAAATTGTCGGAACAGTCCAGCACCAGATCCACCGCGGCAACAGCGGCGGCCAGCGAATCCTCGTCCAATGCAGTGCGATGGGCGATCAGCTGAATCTCTGGATTGATCGCGGTCAGGCGACGGATCGCCGAATCGACCTTGCTCAGGCCGACGCTGTCGGTGTCATGAACGATCTGGCGTTGCAGATTGGTCAGGTCGACCGTGTCGAAGTCTGCCAGATGCAACTCACCGACACCGGCCGCGGCCAGGTACAGCGCAACCGGCGAACCTAGGCCACCGAGACCGATAATCAGCACACGGCTTTCCTTGAGCCGTAACTGGCCGTCGATGTCGACGTGTTGCAGCAGAATCTGCCGGCTGTATCGCAGCAATTCCTGATCATTCAGCACGGCAAGCGCCCCAGACTGATGCGTTGGTGACCGCCCAGATCGGTGCGGCTATGGACTTCTTCAAAGCCGCGGGTCAGCAGCAAATCGCACACTGCGCAGGCTTGATCGTAACCGTGTTCGAGCATCAACCAGCCACCCGCTTCAAGATAATCCGGTGCCTGGGCGACGATCAGACGCAAATCGTCGAGCCCATCGACACCCGCCACCAAGGCACTGGCCGGCTCAAAGCGTACGTCGCCCTCTACCAGATGCGGATCGGTCGAAGCTATGTAGGGCGGATTGCTGATGATCAGTTGAAAACGCTGGCCTTCCAGGGCACTGAACCAATGACTGCTCAACACCGTGGCATTGCTCAGGTTCAAGCGCTGACGATTGCGCTCGGCCAGGGCCACGGCTTCCAGCACGCGATCCACGGCGGTGACCTTCCAGGCCGGACGCTCGCTGGCCAGCGCCAAGGCGATGGCACCACTGCCGGTGCCCAGATCGAGCACCTTGGCTGGGGTGGCCGGCAACAGTTCCAACGCCGCTTCCACCAGCAATTCAGTGTCGGGACGCGGAATCAGCGTGTGGGGCGCGACTTCCAGGTCGAGCTTCCAGAAGCCTTGCTGACCCAGAATATAGGCCACTGGCTCACCGCTGCGGCGGCGCTGCAAATACTCGGCAAACTTCAGTGCCGCTTCGCTCGGGACGATACGCTCAGGCCAGGTGTGCAGAAAGCTGCGGGACTTGCCCAAGGCCGCCGCTAACAGCAATTCGGCATCCAGACGCGCGGTGGGCGAATCAGGCAAATCGGCGGCGCGCAGCAAGCTGGCAATGATCGTCATTTACTCACCTATCGCTGCCAATTGATCGGCCTGGTACTCGGCCAGCAACGGTTCGATCACCGCATCCACGCCGCCCGCAAGAATTTCGTCGAGCGAATACAGCGTCAGGTTGACCCGATGGTCGGTGACCCGGCCCTGGGCGAAGTTGTAGGTACGGATCCGCTCGGAGCGGTCACCGGAACCGACCAGCAATTTACGCTCGCTGGCGATGGCATTGGCCGCGGCACTGGTCTGCTGGTCGTTGAGCTTGGCCGACAGCCAGGACATCGCCCGGGCGCGGTTCTTGTGCTGGGAACGTTCTTCCTGGCACTCGACGACAATACCGGACGGCAAGTGGGTGATACGAATCGCCGAGTCGGTCTTGTTGACGTGCTGACCACCGGCACCGGAGGAGCGATAGGTGTCGACCCGCAGATCCGCCGGGTTGATCTCAATGGCTTCCTGCTCATCCGGCTCGGGCAATACCGCCACGGTGCAGGCCGAGGTGTGGATGCGACCTTGGGATTCAGTGGCCGGAACCCGCTGCACACGGTGCGCACCGGATTCGAACTTCAGTTTGCCGTAGACGTTCTCGCCTTCGACACGGGCGATAACTTCTTTATAGCCACCGTGTTCGCCTTCGTTCTCCGAGAGAATCTCTACCCGCCAGCCACGCCGCTCGGCGTAACGCGAATACATGCGGAACAGGTCGCCGGAGAAAATCGCCGCTTCGTCACCGCCGGTGCCCGCGCGGATTTCCAGGAACACGTTACGACCGTCGTTCGGATCCTTGGGCAGCAGCATGCGTTGCAGGCTGGCTTCGAGCTCGATCAATCGTTCCTTGGCTTCGCGGACTTCTTCCACGGCCATTTCACGCATGTCCGGGTCGCTGTCCTTGAGCAGTGCCTGTGCGCCTTCGAGGTCGCCCTGCACTTTAAGCAGCTGTTTATAGGTGTCGACGATCGGCTCGACTTCCGCGTATTCCTTGGAATAGGTGCGGAATTTGTTCTGATCGGAAATGACTTCGCCATCGCCAAGCAGGGCGGTCAATTCCTCGAAACGGTCCTGGAGGATGTCCAGCTTATTGAGCAGTGACGCTTTCATTGCGGTTTCTTATCCGAAAAGCTATCCGATGAGCCCTCACCGAGGGCAAAGAGTTCCTGGGCCATGGCCAGCGCATCGAGGCGGCCTTCGGCAGAGAGCTTTTTCAATTGCACGCTCGGGGCATGCAAGAGTTTGTTGGTCAGGCCACGGGCCAGTTGCACCAGCACGTCCTCGGCACTGCTGCCGTTGGCGAGCATACGCTGGGCCTTCTGCAATTCTTCGTCGCGCAGGCGCTCGCTTTGTTGACGATAAGCCTTGAGCACATCCACCGCCGCCAGTTCGCGCAGGCGAACCATGAAATCTTCGGCACCGACCGACACCATCTCTTCGGCCGCCTGAGCGGCGCCCTGACGGCTCTTGAGGTTTTCGGCGACCACTTCGTGGAGATCGTCGACGCTATACAGATAAACGTCATCCAACTCGCCGACTTCCGGCTCGATATCCCGAGGGACTGCGATATCCACCATGAAAATCGGCTTGTGCTTACGCAATTTCAAGGCGCTTTCCACCGCGCCTTTACCGAGAATAGGCAACTGGCTGGCGGTGGAGCTGATGACGATGTCGCTGCGCACCAGTTCTGTCGGGATGTCCGAGAGCAACACCGCATGGGCGCCAAACTGCTCGGCCAGGGTGCTTGCGCGCTCCAGGGTGCGGTTGGCGACCACGATTCGCTTCACGCCCAGCTCATGCAGATGGCGGGCGACCAGGGTGATGGTCTCGCCGGCGCCGATCAACAAGGCCTGGCTGCGTTGCAAATCACTGAAAATCTGTTTCGCCAGGCTGACCGCGGCAAACGCCACGGACACCGGGTTTTCACCGATGGCGGTGTCGGTTCGCACCTGTTTGGCCGCATTGAACGTGGCCTGGAACAAACGCCCGAGTAGCGGACCAATGGTGCCCGCCTCGCGAGCCACGGCGTAGGCCGATTTCATCTGGCCGAGAATCTGTGGTTCACCCAACACCAGCGAATCGAGCCCGGAGGCGACCCGCATCATGTGRCGAACTGCCGCATCATCTTCRTGCACATAAGCGCTSGCACGCAGCTCATCGAGGCTCAAATGRTGATAATCGGCCARCCAGCGCARCACGRTRTCRGCMGAAAGSTGATCCTGTTCTATATACAGTTCACTGCGATTGCAGGTGGAGAGGATCGCAGCTTCGCGGCTGTCGGTGAGTCGGCAGAGCTGCTGCAAGGCCTCAACCAGCTGCTCAGGGGTAAAGGCCACGCGCTCGCGGACGTCTACTGAAGCAGTCTTGTGGTTAATACCGAGTGCAAGGAAGGCCATTCAAGGTCGCTGATGGTGACGTGAAGCCGACAATTGTCCTACTTCGACAGAGCCAGAACAACCACTCGATATCTATCGTCCCGGTTGACGCTGCCGAAGCTGCGATCCGTTCTCGTTTACACCGGCACCGGGCCTGCCGGGATTGCGTATGCGGGTAAATTGGCCGGGCGGTTATGTTTGGCCGAAGGCTTGTGTCATGATGATCCGACCGCAGGTTAGTCGTCCTCTTCCTATATGAATAGATCTTCCGCGTTGCTCCTCGCTTTTGTCTTCCTCAGCGGCTGCCAGGCCTTGGCACCCGTTTCGTCGGACGGTACGCCGCCGGTCGAAGACAGCACTCCGGCGCCTGAAAAGCCCAAGGTTTACAGCTCGTTCAGCGAAGAAACTGTCTTCAGCCTGTTGAGCGCCGAACTGGCTGGCCAGCGCAATCGTTACGACATTGCCCTGGACAACTACGTGACCCAGGCTATCAATACCCAGGATCCGGGCATCTCCGAGCGGGCATTTCGCATTGCCGAATACCTGGGCGCCGATCAAGCGGCCCTCGACACTTCGCTGATCTGGGCAAAAAACGCCCCGAACGATCTCGAGGCGCAACGGGCGGCGGCCGTGCAACTCGCCCGTGCCGGGCGTTACGACGACTCCATGGCTTATATGGAAAAAGTCCTGCAAGGCAAAGGCGACACTCATTTCGACTTCCTCGCCCTGTCTGCGGCCGATACCGACCAGGAAACCCGCAACGGCCTGATGAAAGGTTTTGACCGTTTGTTGCAGCGCCACCCGCACAACAACCAGCTGATTTTCGGCAAGGCCTTGCTGTTGCAACAGGATGGCGACGCCAAAGGCGCGCTGACCCTGCTCGAAGACAACCCGCCGGAAGAAGGCGAAATAGCGCCGATTCTGCTGCGCGCGCGCCTGCTGCAAGGGCTCAACCGTGGCGGTGAAGCCTTGCCGTTACTGCAAAAAAGCATCAAGAAATACCCGGACGACAAACGCCTGCGCCTGACCTACGCGCGCACGCTGGTCGAACAGGACCGCATGGACGACGCCAAGGTCGAGTTCTCGAGCCTGGTGCAGCAATACCCGGAAGACGACGAACTGCGTTATTCGTTGGCTCTGGTCTGCCTGGAAGCCAAGGCCTGGAACGAGGCAAAAGGTTATCTGGAAGACTTGATCGCCAGGGAAAGCCACGTCGACTCGGCGCATCTGAACCTTGGGCGTATCGCGGAAGAGCGTAACGACCCCCAGGGCGCGCTGATCGAGTACGCCCAGGTCAGGCCGGGCAACGATTACCTGCCAGCGCAATTGCGTCAGGCCGATATTCTGATGAACAACGGCAGGACCGCCGAAGCCCAAAGCCGTCTGGCGGCCCAGCGCGACGAGCAACCCGATTATGCGATCCAGTTGTACCTGATCGAAGTCGAAACCTTGTCGGCCAACAAACAGGGCGACAAGGCCTGGAACGTCTTGCAGCAAGCCCTGCAGAAATTCCCGGATGATTTGAATCTTCTGTATACCCGAGCCATGCAGGCGGAAAAACGTAATGACCTGGCGCAGATGGAAAAAGACCTGCGACTGATCATCAAACGTGACCCGGACAATGCGATGGCGTTGAATGCCCTCGGCTACACCCTGTCCGACCGCACCACGCGTTACGCCGAAGCCAAGGCCCTGATCGAACAGGCGCACCAGTTGAACCCGGAAGACCCGGCCGTTCTCGACAGCCTCGGCTGGGTGAATTTCCGCCTGGGCAACCTCGATGAGGCCGAGCGCTATTTGCGCCAGGCACTGGAGCGCTTCCCTGATCAGGAAGTTGCCGCTCATCTGGGCGAAGTCCTGTGGGCCAATGGCAAACAACGCGAAGCCAAACAAGTCTGGAGCAAGTTCCTCAAGGAGCAGCCCGACAGTCCTACCCTGCGCAGTACCATCAAGCGCCTGACCGGATCAGAGACTCTTTAAAATTATGTTTTTGCGCCACATTATCGTTTTCAGCTTCATCGCCCTGCTCGCCGGTTGCGCGGGCTTCAGCGCCCGTGAATCGGTCGGGGGACACGGTAACCCGGCCCAATGGCGCGAGCACAAACAACAACTGAGCAGCCTCGACGGCTGGCAGATCAACGGCAAGATCGGTATCCGCGCGCCAAAAGATTCGGGCAGCGGCACCCTGTTCTGGCTGCAACGCCAGGATTACTACGATATCCGCCTCTCCGGCCCGCTGGGTCGCGGCGCGGCCCGCTTGACCGGGCGCCCCGGCAAAGTCTCGCTGGAAGTGGCCAATCAGGGCCGTTATGACGCGTCGACTCCGGAAGCCCTGGTCGAAGAGCAACTGGGCTGGAAATTACCGGTGTCCCATCTGGCGTGGTGGGTTCGCGGTCTCCCGGCCCCGGACAGCAAAAGTCGTCTGACCCTGGACGTCGACAGCCGCCTGGCCAATCTCGAACAGGATGGCTGGCAGGTCGAGTACCTCAGTTATGCCGAGCAAAACGGCTATTGGCTGCCCGAGCGGATCAAACTGCACGGCACCGACCTTGATGTCACGCTGGTGATCAAGGACTGGCAACCGCGCAAACTGGGGCAGTGAAGATGACTGCCCCACGCCTGACTCTGCCCTCGCCCGCCAAACTCAACTTGATGCTGCATATCCTCGGCCGCCGTGAAGACGGTTACCACGAGTTGCAGACGATTTTTCAGTTTCTCGATTACGGCGATGAAATCACCTTCGCCGTTCGCGACGATGGCGTAATTCGGTTGCACACCGAATTCGCCGACGTCCCTCACGACAGCAACCTGATTGTCAAAGCCGCGAAAAAACTCCAGGAGCAATCCGGTTGTTCACTGGGCATCGACATCTGGATCGAAAAAATCCTGCCCATGGGCGGTGGAATCGGTGGCGGCAGTTCGAATGCGGCGACCACGTTGCTGGGCCTCAATCATCTTTGGCAACTGGGCTGGGATGACGACAGGCTGGCCGCGCTGGGTCTGACACTTGGCGCCGACGTCCCGGTTTTCGTGCGTGGCCACGCGGCTTTCGCCGAGGGCGTGGGGGAGAAACTCAYGCCTGTAGAACCCGAGGAACCGTGGTATCTGGTGCTTGTGCCGCAAGTATCTGTAAGTACAGCAGAAATTTTTTCAGATCCGCTGTTGACACGTAACACTCCTCCCATTAAAGTGCGCCCCGTTCCCAAGGGAAACAGTCGAAATGACTGCTTACCGGTGGTAGCAAGACGTTATCCAGAGGTACGTAACGCCTTGAATTTGCTAGGTAAATTTACCGAAGCAAAACTCACCGGAACTGGAAGTTGTGTGTTTGGGGGCTTCCCAAGCAAAGCTGAAGCTGATAAAGTCTCGGCCCTTCTTACAGAGACCCTTACAGGGTTTGTAGCAAAAGGAAGCAACGTTTCGATGTTGCATCGCAAGCTGCAAAGTCTGCTCTAAAAGGAATCGGGTACTGGGTACTCGTAGCAACAGATACAGGGGCGTCGCCAAGCGGTAAGGCAGCAGGTTTTGATCCTGCCATGCGTTGGTTCGAATCCAGCCGCCCCTGCCATTTTCCTATACTCATCCAGGTTACCCTCAGCCTTCAGGTACTGCGCGTGTCCAAGATGATGGTCTTTACGGGGAACGCTAACCCCGATCTGGCTCGGCGTGTCGTACGTCAGCTGCATATCCCTCTCGGTGACATCTCTGTCGGTAAGTTTTCCGACGGCGAAATTACAGCCGAGATCAATGAAAACGTCCGCGGTAAGGATGTCTTCATTATTCAGCCGACTTGCGCTCCGACCAACGATAACCTGATGGAACTGGTAGTGATGGCTGATGCCTTCCGCCGCTCCTCGGCTACTCGTATCACTGCTGTTATTCCTTACTTTGGTTATGCCCGTCAGGATCGCCGTCCGCGTTCCGCACGTGTGGCTATCAGCGCGAAAGTCGTTGCTGACATGCTTACCGTAGTCGGCATCGACCGTGTTCTCACGGTTGATCTGCATGCTGACCAAATCCAGGGTTTCTTCGATATTCCGGTAGATAACATCTACGGCTCCCCGGTACTGGTGGATGACATTGAAGATCAGCGCTTCGAAAACCTGATGATCGTGTCCCCGGACATTGGCGGCGTCGTGCGTGCACGGGCTGTTGCCAAATCCCTGGGCGTGGATCTCGGGATCATCGACAAACGCCGTGAGAAAGCCAATCACTCTGAAGTGATGCATATCATCGGTGATGTCGAAGGGCGTACCTGTATTCTGGTCGATGACATGGTCGATACCGCCGGCACTCTGTGTCACGCGGCCAAGGCCTTGAAAGAGCATGGCGCTGCCAAGGTTTTCGCCTACTGCACGCACCCTGTGCTGTCGGGTCGGGCGATCGAAAACATTGAAAATTCCGTGCTGGACGAGCTGGTGGTGACGAACACCATCCCGCTGTCCGCTGCAGCACAAGCCTGTGCGCGTATCCGCCAACTGGATATCGCACCGGTAGTTGCCGAGGCGGTCCGCCGCATCAGCAATGAAGAATCGATCAGCGCGATGTTCCGTTAAGGGCCCTGCCCTTTTCATTACATCCTGTTGACGAAAAGCGCCCCGCCCCGGCATTCATGTCGGGGCGGGGCTTTTTTGCCCATATCGCCTTTAGCGCTGGTCGCAAACGCTGGGGCGAATGTGGTTATTTTGGAGATACAACATGAACGATTTTACTCTGAATGCTGAAGTGCGTTCCGACCTGGGGAAAGGTGCGAGCCGCCGCCTGCGTCGTCTCGCAAGCCTGGTTCCAGCTGTAGTTTACGGTGGCGAAAAAGCCCCTGAATCCATCAGCATGCTGGCTAAAGAAGTTGCCAAACTGCTCGAAAACGAAGCGGCTTACAGCCACATCATCGAGCTGAACGTTGGCGGCACCAAGCAAAACGTAATCATCAAGGCTCTGCAGCGTCACCCGGCCAAAGGCCACGTGATGCACGCTGACTTCGTACGCGTAGTTGCTGGCCAAAAGCTGACCGCTATCGTTCCAGTGCACTTCATCAACGAAGCTGCTCCGGTGAAGAAAGGCGGCGAGATTTCGCACGTTGTTGCTGAAATCGAAGTGTCCTGCCTGCCGAAAGACCTGCCTGAATTCATCGAAGTTGACCTGGCTAACGCCGAAGTCGGCTCGATCATTCACCTGTCCGACATCAGCGCTCCTAAAGGCGTTGAATTTGTTGCTCTGGCTCACGGTAACGACCTGGCTGTTGCCAACGTTCACGCTCCACGTGTTGCTCCAGAAGCTGCAGAAGGCGCTGGAGAGTAATTTCACTCTGTACGCCGGAGTGACCGGAAACATCGCGGACTAGAGCGTAGCGAGAAAGCGGGCGAGAACGCGGAGTTTACATAATGGTAAATGAGCACTTGTCGTCCACTTTCGCCGCACTCCCTGATGGCGGCGATGTTATCCACCACTTCAAGGAAGGGCCCCTATCGTGACTGCCATCAAACTGATCGTTGGCCTGGGAAATCCAGGCGCTGAATACGAACAGACCCGGCATAACGCAGGGGCCCTTTTTGTTGAGCGCATCGCGCAGGCTCAGGGTGTCAACCTTGTGGCCGATCGCAAATATTTCGGCCTGACCGGGCGCTATTCGCATCAGGGTCAGGATGTTCGTCTACTGATTCCCACCACTTACATGAACCGCAGCGGCCAGGCCGTAGCGGCACTTGCCGGCTTCTTTCGCATAAAGCCGGAAGAAATTCTGGTGGCGCATGACGAACTCGACCTGCCTCCGGGCGTTGCCAAGCTCAAACAGGGCGGCGGCCATGGCGGTCATAACGGGTTGCGCGACATCATTGCGCAACTGGGCAATCAGAATACCTTTCACCGCCTGCGGCTTGGCATTGGCCACCCGGGCGTTGCCAGTATGGTTTCAAACTTCGTCCTGGGTCGTGCGCCACGCGCCGAACAGGAAAAACTCGATGCCAGCATCGACTTTGCCCTCGGCGTGCTGCCGGATATCCTCGCCGGGGAATGGAACCGCGCGATGAAAAACCTGCACAGCCAGAAGGCCTGACTCTTACCCGAGGGGAAACACCATGGGATTCAATTGCGGCATCGTCGGCCTGCCTAACGTCGGCAAGTCCACCCTGTTCAACGCCCTGACCAAGTCCGGGATCGCGGCCGAGAACTTCCCCTTCTGCACCATCGAGCCCAACAGCGGTATCGTGCCGATGCCGGATCCGCGCCTGGAAGCCTTGGCGGCCATCGTCAAGCCCAAGCGTATCCTGCCGACCACCATGGAATTCGTCGACATCGCAGGCCTGGTGGCCGGCGCCTCGAAAGGTGAAGGCCTGGGCAACAAGTTCCTCGCCAACATCCGCGAGACCGATGCCATTGCCCACGTGGTCCGCTGCTTCGAAGACGAGAACGTGATTCACGTCTCCAACAGCGTCGACCCGAAACGCGACATCGAAATCATCGACCTGGAACTGATCTTCGCCGACCTCGACAGCTGCGAGAAGCAGCTGCAGAAAGTCGCTCGTAACGCCAAGGGCGGTGACAAGGACGCAGTGGTCCAGAAAGGCCTGCTGGAGCAGCTGATCGCTCACTTCACCCTGGGCAAGCCTGCGCGCAGCCTGATGAAAAACATGAGCACCGATGAGAAGCAGGTGATTCGCGGTTTCCACCTGCTGACCACCAAGCCGGTCATGTACATCGCCAACGTCGCTGAAGACGGTTTCGAAAACAACCCGCTGCTGGACGTGGTCAAGGCCATCGCCGAAGAAGAAGGCGCCGTGGTGGTTCCGGTCTGCAACAAGATCGAAGCCGAGATCGCCGAACTGGAAGACGGCGAAGAGAAAGACATGTTCCTCGAAGCCCTCGGCCTCGAAGAGCCTGGCCTGAACCGCGTAATCCGCGCCGGCTACGAAATGCTGCACCTGCAGACCTACTTCACCGCCGGTGTCGAAGAAGTCCGCGCCTGGACCGTCCGCGTCGGTGCTACCGCACCGCAAGCCGCCGGCGTGATCCACACCGACTTCGAAAAAGGCTTCATCCGCGCCGAAGTCATCGCCTACGACGACTTCATCCAGTACAAGGGCGAAGCCGGCACCAAAGAAGCCGGTAAATGGCGTCTGGAAGGCAAGGACTACATCGTTAAAGACGGCGACGTGATGCACTTCCGTTTCAACGTGTAGCGTTGTTGGCATCGAAGAAGCCGCGTTGATTCGCGGCTTTTTTTTGGGCGTTATATCGACCTGCTATGCGCGACTAGAACAGATAGCCCATGTAGATTGCGGCGCCTCCACCGGCCTGCACACCGGCGTTCATGCCGGCCATGACCACCGCCCTCTTGGCCGACTGCAGCAACTGCCGGTTGACCGTGGAGGAGGCAATGAGCGAGGTCGCCGGGTTGGAGCTCAGAACCGCCGCCAACGCCAGCAGCGTGGGATCAAGCCCGAACCGCCGACCACCAACCCCGCCCCCACTTCGGTATACAGGCAAGGCCCGGTGATGTCGTCACTGGTCAGGTCACGACTGACCAGGGCGTCGCTGACAAACACCTTGCCAGTGCTGGGAAAAGCCTCCGCCGCACCGGCTGCCCCTACGCTCTTACCCTTGAGCTGGATATTGATCTTGCCGAAACGCGGCAGGCGCGCGCCAAATCCGCCCCCCAACCCGACGCCGCCGTAGCGGTAGCTGACGTTCTCGCCCTAGGGCGAACGCAGGATGATCGAACCGCTACTGCCCGCCACCAGGGCTACGGTCAGACCGCCACCGCTGGCGGTCCGATACTGCCAGCGACTCTCATTGAGCGGGATCGGGATGTTGTAGTTCA
Source organism: Pseudomonas sp. 05N433 (assembly GCF_056396925.1). Classification (NCBI taxonomy): domain Bacteria; kingdom Pseudomonadati; phylum Pseudomonadota; class Gammaproteobacteria; order Pseudomonadales; family Pseudomonadaceae; genus Pseudomonas; species Pseudomonas sp. 05N433. Next base: position 53,004 of record NZ_JBFTML010000007.1, read on the forward strand.
TCGTTCAAAGTCCTTTATGTGAATGAACTGCGCCGCGACCGCACTGGCGGATAACCCTTAACAGGCCGGCAAGGGTGAACAGCAGACCAATACAACCCAGTACGCCGGGAGTGGCCCACAGTGCAGCAGGGGTATCGACCACGGCGCTACTGGCCGGCTGCTCGGGCAGGTAATACACCCGCACCGGCTGATCCTGCCGATAGCCAAAAATAAAGCCGCCCTGGGGGTATGAAATCTTTTCACCACTGCTGGCGGTGAAGGCGATCTCGGGATGCGAACCACCGGCATTCAAGTGGCTGACGATGCCATCGGCGGTCTGTGCGTGGGCGAGGAATTCGCGTCGTTCAAGCGTGAGATTGACGGCAATGCCCAACAAGCCGATACCAATCAGGGCAAAGAGCAGCCCCTGAAGCATCTTCCCGAGGCGTGACGGGGTGAGGTTAGCCATGGCTTGTCTCGGTATTCGTCCATGAAAGAAGGCGGTCAGGTTAACAAGAAACCACCTATTTGAATGCCTTGGGGAAGCGCGGTTCACCGCTCCTGAAGAACCTCGATTTAGGTTGACTGACTTCCTCAGGGCGTGAAGCTGCCGGTCGCGATGGTTCTGAATCAGGTTCGCAAGTCACCCGCCCTGATGAATTCGATGAACGCTTTCAAGGCTGGTGGCACATAGTGCCGACTGGAGTAATAAAGAAAGAAAATTCGGCCGTTTCTGCCGTCGAGCATGGGAACAAATGTCCCTGGCGCCGCCTGACACCATGCTGAACTATTACGGAGTCCCGTTTCTTCCATGCAGGAGGTAGCCAGGTCGACGACTCAACCGTTCGTAATAGGCACTTACAGCAGGAAAGTCTGGATGATCGAGCGGTGTTTCAAACCACCGGTTAACCGACAGGCCTATCGGTATGTCTGCGAGAGAAAACCCGTCTTCACTGACGTAGGCTCCTGTTGATTCGAGTTGTCGATTCAGGATCTCCATGTGCCTTGACCACAGGCTGCAAGCGGCTGCCAAGGCTCTGCTGTCCTGATGGTCAGGCGAATGCCTGACCAACGACATGAAGGCATACGTCCACGATTTGTTGAGGTCCGACGCTTGCCAGTCTATCCATTGGTCCACCCGCGCTCTTGCTCTCGGTTGGACCGGGTAAAAATGACCTCCGTTATAGCGAGACGCCAAATACCGAATGATCGAGTTTGACTCCCAGAGCACGAAGTCGTCGTCCAGGATCACCGGCACCGTTGCGTTGGGGTTCAGCGAAATGAATTTGGGCGTGTGCGTCGACTTGAAGCCTGACCCCCAATCCTCTCGCTCAAAGGGGATTTCGATCTCGGCGCATGCCCAAAGCACCTTTCGTACATTGATCGACGATGCCTTACCCAGTATGCGCAACATTTCATGTCCTTATCGTTCAGGGTGGTTGGTCAGGGGCTTTCGATAACCCGCTCGGATCTTTCTCTAGTGCGCCTGGCGCGATGCACAGGGGCCGCTCTCAAATCCGGGTGACGCAGGTTTACCGCGCCGCACCAACCGCAAACAGCCCGGTTCAGCGCCGCCCTTCTACGGCCATGCGCACGGCCAGCTCGCGAGGACCGTCCCCGTCCCCATCAGCCAGCGTTGCACGATCTGCCACACGGGCCTGCTACGATGGCGCCAGCCATGACGGCAATCAGCGCGTTGACGCTCACGCTAATGACGATCTGTGTAAAACCAAGCACGATGGATTGCGCCAGCATACTGCCGTGGTCGGCGTGTTGGACTTGACCGCTTGCCAGGCAAGGTAGAGCAGATAGCGCGCGCAGCCGAGTCGCAGCGCGTCATACGCATAGGGAACCGCCAAGACCAAGGCTGCGATAGTAGGGTGGTCAAAGGGGGAACGTTAGATACAGATTGACTGACAAAACGTCATACAGCGGTCGCAGCACTGGGTATCCGCTCCCTGGGAATACGTTCGACTTCAACGTGAGCAATGGCTTGCCCCAATAGCGCATCCAAACACTCTGACGCAGTCAGCCGCGTGCATTATGGATGAGGGCTTTCGGTCAGGAACCGACTGTTGTGACAGGCCAAACAACACCCTGTCGCGGCAGCGGGGGCTTGGGCCTTGTCGCGCTACAGTTCTGCTGCGAAGGTCTTGGCTTTCTTCGGCGTGACACCGTACCGTTGCTTGTAGACCTTGATGAAGTGGGAGGTATTTTCATATCCCACCTCCGCAGCCGCGTCGGTGACGGAATAATTTTTAGCCGTCAACAGCTGATGCGCGATGTCGACTTTTTTTTCGATGATCCAGCGGTTCGGGGTGGTGTTGTAGCTGCGCCTGAAGTCGCGGATAAAGGTCGAAACGCTGCGCCCCGTCAGCAGGGCATAGTCTTCGATCTTCAACTTGTGCGAATAGTACTGCTCCATAAAGTCGGTGATGAGACGACGCTTACGGTTGCCGCCGCAGGACAGCTTGCGCAGGAAACGCAAGGACTTGTCCTGAATGGCGATCAGGTGCAGCAGTTCGAGCAGTTTCAACTCCAGCAGCGCGTCGGAGCCCTCCGCGCCCTTGTAGACATAGTCCAGCGAATCGATATAGCGCTGAATCTGTTCGTTGGCGTGCAGGGTATAAGTGCCGTGCACGTTTTTCTGCAGGCCGTCCGTGTGCGACTGGCCTGTACCGGCCGCACGAGACAGGTATTTGGCGATCAGCTTGTCGTCGAGAAATAGCAACACCGCCTCGAAGATATCACTGCCAGTGACGTAGTCCGATACCGTGTAAACGCCCTTGGAGAGGAAAATCAAATGATTCTCGTCGACAACATGGGACATGGCGTCATAGTCGCGAATAATCTGCTTGCCCTGCTTGATGTAGACGATCAACGGCGTGGCGATATAGATCGCCTTGTTTTCCAGGTTCGTTTCAAGCGTTTTATGGAGGATGGACGAGCTACCGTCAGCAAGAATAGGCTTTACATTGCGCATTGAGTAAAGCGCTGCCGGTACTACTTCGAGTGTCATTGCTATGGCTTCTCAATAAATTAGCCGCCCCATTTGGACGTTACAGCATCACATTTCGCTGAAGTAACCGCTGACCGGCTCACTGCTCAGATGCTCGACGATGACGCTCCACTGACCGCTCGAGATCATCTGCTCGACGTGGGCACCGTGCATTTCACGCGAGTCCCAAGCCTCCACCAGCGTGAACGCGAGTGGATCTTCCACGTGGTTGAGAATCTTGACCGTTTGGCAACCGTCCACCTTCGGCAGATTGATCTTCACGTCGCTCATGATGTTCTTGAAGGATTGCAGCTTTTCTTCTTTCACATTGAAGCTGATGACCAGATTGACGGACATACTACTTCTCCATTTTGATTTAACGAAAGCAACGACTATAGAGAGAGTTGAAAAATCAAAATGATTGAAAATAGTTAAAAATGCGCGTTTCCAGTCACTCTTGCGTTTTTCTTGCCGCTCTAGYGCCTATCCGCATACGGCAAGATTGGCTCCACCGGCAGCGGCAGGTTGCCTAGCCAGGGGTCGAAGGTGTAGCGCAAGTACAGCAAGGCGCGGCTTGGGGCGTAGCCTTCGCTGTGTTGCCAGGTGATGCCGGTCCCCAGCACCAGGTTCTCGGAAAGACGCCGTTCTAACAGGCCCTGGATGCGGAAGTTGACGCCGTTGCTGCTACTCCCACTCTTGGTCAAGGATGGGCTGTCCACCATGGTCCGGTTCGACTGCGCCAGAATATCTTGCAGGTCGGCCTCACCATTGTCTTTGGGGTAAAGGTCCGTGCCGTCGATTTTTGCGAACGACCAGCCCACCGCGCTTTCGAGCAGGACCGACCAGTCAGCGTTGCGCCAGGCATAGTTCACCGGCACGCTGACCGAATAGTATTGCTGCGGACTGTAGTAACCGCCCTGGCCCAGGGTCGATTCGCTGAGGTCCTTGTCGTACCCCATGTACATCAGCGTCAGACCGGTGCGCAGGCGCTCGTCGGCGCGTTCCACCAGGCGATAATAGTAGCCGCCCATGGCCATGCGCCGCTGGTTGCTTTCAGTGTTCTCACCCAGCAGCCAATGGTTGCTCAGGCTCGCCCATACACCGTCATTGCCGCCTGTGTCATGGCTCAGGCCGAGGGTGAAACCGTTGGCCGTGACACCGCCCCAGTGGGTACCGGTGACCGGATCGACCGCACCGGCGTAGGACACCAGCGAATTGGTCAACGGTCGCCGCGATGCCGTCAGGCGATAACCCACGTCATTCCAGTCACCGCTGTAGGTTCCCCCGCCCACCCAGTTCGACACCGTGAACTCCTGCGGCGTATGACCAAGGTCAAAAGCCCAACGGTCATCATGCCAGCCCACGCCCAGCAGCGTGCCGCGCACGCTTTGTGAACCGCCGGCACATCCCCCCTGCACCACCGCGCACAAGCCGAACTGGTCGGTACTGGAGAAACGGCTGACATCCAGGTTGATCTCTTCGGCCTGGACGAAACCCTGCCCCTGCGCCACGGGTGCGTCGATGCGCAGGACGGTGGTCTGGGTGGTCAGGTCCGAGATGCCCGATGCGCTGTTGTCGGTGCGCCAGGCAATGTCGTGGTAGAGGTTCACCGTCGGGTTCTGCTGCTGGTACAGCTCGTCGACGTCGCTGCGGATGCTGCGCTGCAGCCAGTCATCGCTGTCCCTGGCACGACTCGCCCGGGTCATGGCGCGGTTGTCACGCGGTTCGACCTGTTGCGGTTCGATCATCCCGGCTGCGCCCATGCTGCGCGCGTAATGATCCAGCGCGAGCTGCGGTGCCTGCCAAGACAACAGGCGCGCCGCGTCCCGATGCACCAGCGGATCACTTTGCGGGGTCTTGAGCAACTCCTCGAACAGCGCGTTGGCACGTGCCTTGTCACCCAGCCTCGCCCAGGCATTGGCCAGGCGGCGCTGGAACGATGCCTGGGCCGGTACTGGCATGGTCACTGCCATCAGGCTGGCCTTGGCCGCGTTCGGACGACCGCGTTCGATCAGCACTTCGCCCAGGCCCAGTTGCGCTTCGGCATTTTTCGGCTCGCTGGCCAGCAGCTTGCGGTAGCGACTCTCGGCCCGTACCAGATCGCCACGCTGCCGGGCCCAGTCAGCCAGGGTCAGGTAGTCGTCAGGGGTCGGCGCTTCCATCAGCAGCAATTCTGCCTCGGCCTCACGTCCTTCATCATGCAGTGTCCGAGCCTTGGTGAGCAGTTGGCGACGCTGCAGGCTGGCCCACAGCGCGTTCATGTTGTCGTTCCAGACGGCGCGGGGGATCTGTCGCAGGCTGTCCATGGCTTCGCCGTCACGCCCACCATTGGCCAGGAACAGGCCGTGGGCATAGCGCGCCTCGGTGTCCTGGCCCAGGCGTTGCAGCAGCAGGTTGAAGTTTTGATGGGCCTCGGCCTCAATGCCCAGTTCCCGCTGGGCATTGGCCAGGCGGTACACCAGCCAGGGATTGTCCGGGTCCAGTACTCGGGCCTCGTTCAAGATCGTCGCCACCAGGGGCCAATCGCCGCGTCGAGCGGCGCCATCGGCCTGGGTATTGAGGCGCTCCAGCGTCAGGCCCCGGCGCACGCTCTGGAACCCCTCGCGTTCCTTGGGCGCCAGGCTGTCGAGGTAGCGCTCGGCCTTCTCCGGTGATTGCGATTGGAACAGGCGGACCATGGCACGCACCACACTCGCGTTGTTCGGATCAAGCTTGCGCGCTTGCACCAACAAGGCTTCGGCGGTGATGTCATCGGATTCGCCCCGGGCAACATAGGACAGGCCGATCAGCGGCGCAGGATCCTTCGGCTGGGTTTTGCGCGCCTGCTGATAGAATTTTTTCGCGACGGGGTAGTCCTTGCGCTCCAGCGCTTCATCGGCCTTTTGCAACAACATCCACTGGTAGTTAATGGTCTTGAGGTCCTGCCACTTGGTCATCCAGTCGGTGTCCTGCTCGATGGCCGAGGCACGGACAAACGCGTTGTATGCCGCTTCGTGCCGGTTCTGGCGCATCAGCGAAATCCCCAGGGAACCAAGCAGGTTGGAGTCTTGCGGATAACGCTTGAGCGCCCGGCGCAACTGAGCTTCGGCACCGACGTTGTCGCCGGCCTCGATCAATGCCTTGCCTTTGACACCCGCTTGCCAGGCCGGATCAGCCAGGTATTGCTCCTGTTCTTGCAACTGCCGGGTCGCGTCGGCGCGAAAGCTGGTGTAGGGGTAGAACGCTAGGAACGTCCGCCAAGCCTGCGCGGTTTCGGGCCCTATCGGCTGTTTAAGCAAATAATTGTATTCGCGTTCAGCGGCGTTGTTGCTGGTGCCAGGATCGCGGGCCAATTGATGCAAGACGTCCAGCGCCTCAGCGTCGCGTTTCTCGGCAAACAGCAGGCCAGCCAGGGTCTGGCGCAACGAGGCATTGCCGGGGTACTGCTGATCCAACTCGCGCAGTTGCTCGATCACGCGCGGGCGCTGCCCCTTGATGCCGCTGCGCACGCTCAGGTATTCCAGGGTGATGGCAAAGTCCGGCATGTCATCGCCGAACAATTGCCGATAGGCCTGGGCGGCGTCTTCAGAACGGCCGGCGGTGACCAGCAAATGCGCTTCTTGCAAAGCCTTCTGGCCCTCGGCACTGTGCATTTTCAGCAAGCTCTCGGCTTGACGCAGCAGCGCCGTGCCAGGCACCTGCTGGCGCAGTTGGGCAACCAGGCGCTCGGCTTGCGAGCGATTCTGTTGCAGCAGCGCCTGGCGGACCTCGATGACTTTCACCTGTGGATCGTCCGGAGCGATCAGTTCCAGGCGTGCCAGCGAGTCACGCACCAGGTCTTCGCGATGCAGCGCCTCTCCCACGCGGATCTGCTCCAACAGCCATTGCTGCTGGTCGGGCGGACTGAAAGGCTGAGCCAGGGCGACGCCGTAAATGCTGCTCAACAACAGCCCAAAACCGTTTACTTTGCGCATGCAGCCGTCCAATCTGGCACGAGGCGTCCATCCTTATCGAAGCGATAACGTTGTTGGTCCCAGCCTTGGCCGAACAGCGCCAACGACTGGTTGTAGTAGTCATCTGCCAACGCTGGCTGTTGTTGCAAGCGTTGGCGCTGGGCCGCAAGGGCAGCCGCACTGTCCGGACTGGCGGCCAGCATGGGCAGCAATGCGGCGCTGAAGCCGACCGGGCCAGTGCCCTTGTCGAGGCCGGTGGCGCTGTCGACGACTTCCGGCACATAGCCCCGGCGCGCGGTCAGATTGACCATGGGCCTGAAATGTTCGATCAGTGCGAAGCGACCCGGTGCGTCCTTGGCCAGCATGCCCGTCCAGAGGTAGACGCGGATGGCGTCATAGCTGCCGACACTGCCCTTCTGGCTGTCGACGCCCCACCCCTGCCCGGCTTCCCAGCGTTGCCAGTCGGACGCCAGGCCCTTGGGCGAGCTTTCGATCAACAGGCGCCGGGCGTTGCTGGCCAACTCCTGCCAGACCGATGCCTCCTGGCCGAAGCGCGCCAGCAATTGCGGCGGCAGATAGCTGGCATTCAGGCGCCATTGCCCGGCGCTGTCGAACCCGACATCGCCGGGCAACAACATCACGCCCAGGCCTGGCAGCTTGCGCAAGCTTTGCGCGGCGCTGCGCCAGAGCAGGTTGCGGCCCAAGACCTGGTAAGCCGGTCGATGCCACAGGCGCCCGGCTTCGAGCAGGCTATAGGCGATGAACAAGTCGGCATCGGTGGCGTTGTTGCCATCGAGGACCTGCCAGCGCCCTTCTTTGTCGCGCCCCCACAACCATGCCGGAAGTTGCCGGTCAAAGTTCCCGCCCGCCAGGTTGTCCTGGGTCCAGCGCAGTATCTTGGCGAAGCTTTCAGGGTCGTTGCCCACCAGGGCAAAAAACAGCCCGTAGCTCTGTCCTTCAGACGTGGAGATCAACGCCTCCGAGGAGCGGTCGATGACCCGTCCGTCCGGGCTGAGCATGGCCTGACGATAATTCTCCCAGGCCGGCCAGGCGCATTGGGCAGCCCCGGCAAAGCCGGGCATGGCAAAGATTGCGGTCAGCACCCGCGCGACGACAGCTTTCACCCGGTCACTCCTGGCCAGCCAGACGACGACGGGCAGCCCAACGCAGGGCGCGCCACAGCAGGAAGGCCGTCAGCAGAACGCTGGTGAAGGCCAGGCCCGCCAACAGGACCGGGTGCTCGGACAACTGGTACCAAAGCAGCAGCCACCACGGAAGGCGACCGACGAAGTACTGCTGGCCCACCCAACTGCTGCCAACGCCGCTGCTGCGGATCAGCGTCACGGAGCCGGCCACGGCGTCCATTTTGCCGCTGTCGCCCAAGGTGTCGCGCAGCAGTTGGTAATCGGCCTCATCGCTGGCCAGTAGGGCCACAATGCTGCGCTGTTCATGACGGGGCGATTGCAGGCCGACGATGGCAGCGATCGGTGCCTGGGCGCTGACTTCGACGCGGTTGGTCCCCTGGTCGCGTTCATCGCTGAGCTGGCCGGCCCGGGGTGACTTGCCATTGTGCTCACTGGCAGGTTTCAACAGCCAGTCACGAGTCTGGTCCAGCACCAGGTTGGCATCGGCGCCATTGCCCACTCCCGGCGCCATGGCGCCGAATACGAGCAGGTCGACATCCGCCTTCGCGTCGTCCCAATTGTCCGAGAGGCGCAGGCCGAACGCCGGCAGCCCAGTGCGCGCGGAGATGGCGGCGATGGTCTCGAACAAGGTGCTCAGTTGTACAGGAAGGCTGCGAGCCGGGACCATCACCAGGGTTTCCGACAGGTCGGCCATGCGGCTGTACGGAAAACCGCTGCGGGCAAAGACGCGCAGGTCGGGCATGGCGATGTAGTGATGGTAGCCGGTCAGGTCGATCGTCGATTCTTCATCGATCACCGCCTGGTTGTTCACCGGCAGCGACGTCTGGCAACGATCGCGCTGGGCGCTGCCGAAGGTGCTGGCGAAGTTGAAGTCGAAACGCAAGGTGTTGCGATCGCCAATCTTCAACCCAGGCACCAGCAGCTTTTCGTTGAGGTCAGCCGATTCGCTGGACAACACCGCCAGGCGCAACTCCTCCAGACGGCTGCCGGCCTTGCCTTGCAGTGCCAGGCTGGTGATGAACTGGTTGTTCAGGCTGACGGCCAGGCGCGATTCGTCGTTGACCGACGGTGGCGTGTAACGGAACCGGGTTTGCAGTGCAATTCCCTGGCTGCGCCAGACGAACAGGTCGGGCGGCAGATTCACGTCCACGGTGATCGGCCGTGGCTGCAGGCCATTCGCCTGAAGCTGCTCGGGGTATTTGATCAGCTCGGCGAAGCGCACCGCACGGTCCGTACGCACCCAATTCGGCGCGTCATAAGGCACCCGGGGCTTGAGCTGCCGGACCTGGTTGACGGTTACACGCGAACCACGGAACAGGTCCCCGCCCAAGGCCAGGGCACGGGCGGCCACAGCCAGGTCATCGTCGTTGCGGCCCAATACCAGCAACACCTTGCTGTAAGGGTCCTGGGGGTTGTCGATCATTTGCACCACAGGCGCATCCACGGCCGGGTACGTGTCCATGTCGGCCAGGAAGGACGGGCGGTGATCGTTGGTCGCGAAGACAATGGCCGACGGGGCGCGATTCTGCCCGTCGGCGGGCGGCAACTGGTCGAACAGCACAGGGAACTGTGCACCACGCCAACCGGCCTGGCTGCCGAAGTAGGATGCCAGGATACCGGCAGCACGTTGCTCGCCCAGCGTCGGCGCGTCGGCGAAGACCAGGTTGACAACCGGCTTGCCCTGGCCCCGGATGTCGAAGAAAGGCATCGGGAAATAGGCCAGGTCGTTCTTGAGCGTCAGAGGCTGCTCCTGCACCTGGATCTGACTGCTACGCCCAACGTTCAACCATAACGTGCTGTTGGCCGGATCTTCGCAGGTATCGGTGTAATGGCCGACGAACTCCAGGCGCACGCGGTTGAAATCGGAAACCAGGCGCGGATCCAACGCCACCGACTGGGTGACCTTCCTGCCCAACTGGTCTTTCTCGATCGGTACAACGCTCATCAGCACGTCGTTGAGATACACACGCAAGTGCGAGGTCTGGGGCAACAGCGAAGGCGACGGTGTGTATTCCAGCTGCAATTTTGCATCGCTGGCGATGCGGTCGCGGCGCAGGCTGAATTCGATCTGGTCACTGTTACGGATACCCAGCAACAGGTTGTCGGCAGGACGCCCCAGCTGTTCAAAGCTATAGGCGGTGCTCCAGCCCGGTAGGCTGCTGACCGCAGCTGGCATGTCAGGTGTTGGCTCGGTGACTGCCTGGGCGCAATCCATGGTCAGGAGCGCCAGACTGGCAACAAGGTGTTTGCTGAAGAAGCCGCTCATAGTGCGCTCACTGATCGGGAATCGGAAAAAGGGGAAGCCGCTGGCATACGCGGCAGGAAACTGAACACCCCGCGCAACAGGCGCAGCGGCGGGCGGGCGATGCGACGGACCCAGGCAGGCAGGTATTCGTAAAGGCGGTAATAGCCGATGCCGCCAAGCTTGAGGATGTCGACGAAGCTGTGCAGCGGACGATCCGGGGCAAAGTTCTCGCCCCAGTTGAGCCAGGCGTCGGCACGGGCGAAGGTGCACTGCACAAAATCGATCTTCTGCTGCGTACTGAGGGCGGTGAAACTGATACCGACGAAATTCTTGTGGCTGCGGCTGATGTGGCCCGGGAACAGGAACTCGCGATCGCCGCGCTGCATCATCAGCGAGATACGCCCGCCCAACGGCAGCGACAACGAAGCGTCGAGCTGGATGCCCACGCCACCGTCCGAATAGTCCTGCAATGTGCCGGGGTAAGAATGACCACTCTCCAGGCGCACCGCAGCGGGCAACTTGGCGTGCACTCGGTGGGTCTGGCGAACCTGGCGCACTTCAGCGGCCACCGCCACGGCGGCTCCGATGATCAGCAGGTTGTAGATGACCCAGAGAATGCTCACCCACACGGTGGCGATCTCGTTGTCGGGTCCGCAGACCAGACGCCAGGCGGCAAAGCCCAGGCCCGCAACGTTCAACAACGCCAGCAGCAAGTACGGCTGGGCGATTTTCCAGTCGAACTGGTTGCGCTCCATCAGGCCGCCCTTGGCGGTCACGTTGAACTTGCCCTTGCTGGGGTTCAACAGTGCCACCGTGGTGGGGCGTGCGATGTACCAGGCCAGCACGGTCTCGTACACCTCGCCCCAGAACGTCTGGCGATAGGCGCCCTGCATTCGCGAGTTGGTCAGGCTGGCGTGGATCATGTGCGGCAGCACGTACAGCAGGATCATCAGCGCCGGCGCGTAGATGATGTAGGCATGCAGGAACAGAAAAGCCAGCGGCGCCGTGAGGAACACCAAGCGCGGCAGACCGGCCAGGAAATGCATCATCGCGTTGGCGTAGCAGATGCGCTGGAAGAAGGTCAGGCCCTTTCCGAGCAAGGGGTTATCGGTGCGGAAGATCTGCGCCATGCCTCGGGCCCAGCGAATGCGCTGGCCGACATGCGCCGACAGGCTCTCGGTGGCCAGGCCCGCCGCCTGAGGGATCTTGATATAGGCCGAGTTCCAGCCGTTGCGGTGCAAGCGCAGCGCTGTGTGGGCGTCCTCGGTCACGGTCTCGACGGCAAAGCCGCCGATCTCGATCACCGCCGCGCGGCGCAGCACCGCGCACGAGCCACAAAAGAACGCGGCGTTCCACATGTCATTGCCGTCCTGGACCATCCCGTAGAACAGCTCGCCTTCGTTGGGGCGCTCGCGGAACACATTGAGGTTGCGCTCGAAGGGGTCTGGCGACAGGAAGTGATGCGGGGTCTGCACCAGCGCCAGTTTCGGATCACGCAAGAAACCGCCAGTGGTCATTTGCAGGAATGAGCGCACGGGCACATGGTCGCAGTCGAAAATGGCGATCAGCTCGCTGTCGAGCAACGTCAGCGCGTGGTTGAGGTTACCGGCCTTGGCGTGACGATTGTCGTTGCGGGTGATGTAGCCGACACCGACTTGCGCGGCGAACTGGCGGAAACTCTCGCGCTTGCCGTCGTCGAGAATGTAGATGTTCAGTTTGTCGGCCGGCCAGTCGATGCCCATGGCCGCATACACCGTGCCCCGCACGATGGACAGATCTTCGTTGTAGGTCGGGATCAACAAGTCGACGCTGGGCCACAGCCGCGTGTCGCGTGGCAGCGGCGCCGGCTTGCGGCCCAAAGGCCAGCAGGTCTGGATGTAACCGAGGATCAACACCACCCACGAATAGGTTTCGGCCACCAGCAGGATCAATCCGCACGCCAGGTCCAGCGGCTGGTTCCAATTCAGGGTGGAGGTGTAGCGCCACCACAGGTAACGGCACGAGACGATGACCGACAAGACCACCATCAGCAATGTCGTAAAACGCCCCGGCACCCGTCGCACAAGCATGGCCAGGCCCCACAACAACAGGACTAAGACCAATTGGGCGAGGTAGCCGAAAGGCTCGGTGATGCACAACAACATCAACATGAAGGCGACGGCCCCAAGGGCCACGTTGATCAGCCGCTGGTTGCGACGGTCCAGCCCCTTCCACCAATGGCTGCCCTGGCGAATCTGCTGGTTGGTCCAGGCGCGCCGGGGTGCGCTTTCCAGCGCCTCCCCCATCCACGCCCCCAGGCGCAGATATCGCCTCCCGAGGGCCTTGAGCCAATCGGGGGACGCCAGTCTCCTGGCCCGCCGCGGTACCGGGCGAACCAGCAGCAGCCAGAGACTTTGCACGGCATAACGCAGCGGGTCGCCCAGCCTCGGTGACCGATGGGCCAGTTGCGGATACCAGCGCTTTGGCTGATCGAGCACATAGCGCCAGCTCGGCGACTCCAGACGAAAGAACATCCACGCCAAGGCGTTCAATGTCGCCAGCAGCAGCGCAACCGGCAAGCCACTGTCATAGCGCCGATACAAGCGGGCAAACGGGAAAATGCGGGCAATCATACGGCCTCCAGGCGTCGAGCCAGGCACCAGGTGGCCAGGCTCAACACGTCCTGGGCCGCTAGGCTGGCCTGGGCATAAGCCCCCACCGGCTTCTTGAAGGCCAGGGCTTCGTGCATGGCTTCATCCCGATGCACGTTGAGTGGCAACAGCCGGTCGCCATATTGTTTGCGCCAGATCAGTTGCAGGTCGCGCTGCAATTGACTGACCGGGTCGAAGCGGTTGATCAGCAGATACTCGCTAGGGTCTTCTTCCTGCTGCAACAGCACATGGCAGGCGGCATCCGCCTCGACAACCTGCAGGCGCAACGCACAAGGCCCGACACGGGAATGACCGGGCAGGCGCAGCGGTACATCGAACAGAATCCAGTCAAAGCGCTCGGCGAGACTGGCCTGTCGGTGAAGCCACAGCTCCGGCGTCTTGCGCAGGTTTTGCTCGACCTGCTCCTGCTCGGCCAGTTTCAGGCGGCCATAAGGCAGCACGTCCAATCCCGGCTGCACGGTCCAGGCCTGGGTGTACCAATCCTCCCCGTCGATCATGGCGCGCGCCCAGCCGCTGCGCTCGCTGACCCGGACATTGAAATGCAGGCGAAGCAGGTTCTGCGGACACATGTCGACCAGCAGTACGCGCTCGCCAAGACGATGCAATGCATGGGCAATGGCCGCCACCAACGCGCTGGTGCCAACGCCCCCGCGCAGACCTCGCAGGCTCAGAGCTGTCACGACAGCGCCTCCTGCTCAGACTTTCGTGTCGGTACCAGGACCGCCGTTCGCAGGCGCTCCACCTCTCCCAGCAGTGGCCAGCGATGCAGGGCCTTCTGCAATTCGATCTGCGCCGAAATGTCCACGTAGTCCAGTTCGGGCAGCTCGATCTCCAGTTTCAAACGGGCGATGTCGTCGGCACGATCCGCACGCGACTGCGCCCTGGCTTTCACTTGAAGCGCTGTGGGTAGGGCAGCCATCCACCTTTCTCCTTGATTCGTACGTAAGGTTTTCCGGCGTAGTCGACGACCACGGTGCCAGCGTTCTCGGAAACTGCCGCCGTCTGCGGCAGGTTGCTCAGCAGGGCCGGCCAGTCGGGACCCTGGCCATCGCCCTGGGGCTGGGCGGTGTAGAGACGGCTGATAATTTCCGACAGGGCCAGGAAACTGCTCGGCTCGGCGATGTGCAGTGGAGCGGAATTGGCGTTGCGCCCCATGCCCACCAACTTGATACCGACCGGCACGTGGGTGATGGACCGGCTTGGGATCTCGCGCATGCCGGAGATCTGCATGCGATCGCCATGCAGCGCCGCACCATGCTCCGGTACGATCACCACGACCACCCGCCGGCCAGTCGACTCCAGTTGCTTGATGAAGCCACTGAGGTCATCGATCAGCCCCTGGGCACGCGGTTTGTAATCGGCGCTCTTGGTGCCGCCATCGGGGGTCAGCGCACGGTTGCCGTCATGCAGCGTGGTGGTGTTGTAGAACAGTGCCACGCGCTCGTTCGTCCCGGCTTCACGGTGCTTCCACCAAGTGTCCAGGACCTGCGAATCGCGCAGGATCGGCGAACCGTCGAAGCCCACCAATGCACGGGGCAGTTTGCTGGTATTCACAGCAGGCCCCGGCAACGAGCCCTGGGCACGGACTTCGTCAAGAAAACCTTCGAACTGGCCGGTGTGGTTGAGCATCACTTCGCTGGCAAAGCCCAGCTTGCTCAGGTCGGCCATCAACATGCACTGCGGTGGCGCAGTGCCGTAGAGCTGCATGTGGGGGACCTGCCCGCAGCTAGCGCGCAACAAACGGATGGCAGCCGGGCCACTGTAGGCGGTGGCCGAGTTGAAGCTGTCGAAAATCACGTCCATTTGCTGAAAGAGTGCGTTATCGCGCAGGCCCACGGCTTCCAGATCATCCCAGGCCATGGAGCAGATATTGATCAGCAACAGGTCGAACGGCTGCGCGGCAGAGGTCGACGGCATGAACTCCACCTGACGCCCGGCTTCGGTGCTGTAGAACTTCTGCAGGTACGCCTCAAGCGTCGCACTGTCCGGCTCGGCGGAGCTCGCTGCCGCCACGGGGGCGTCGCTGGTCGACGTTGCGGCCGGTTCGCTGCGCGCATGCAGGGCCAGCACATTGGCGCTGGCCAGCCAGGCCAGCCCTAGCACACTCAGGGTAGTCAGGCGCAGCCAGTGACGGGCAAAGGCATAGATCACCACCAGTACGGCCAGCAGTGCACACAGGTTCCAGTCGATGAAACGGCCAGCCAACTCGACCACGTAGGCACCGCTGAAATTCAGCACCCCTGGCTGGTCGAGCAGGCGGCTGAAGGGGGGCAGCCAGGTGTCCTGGTAAAACAGCGCAACGCCCACCGGGATTGCAATGAACGTGCGCAGGTAACGCAGATAACGGTACGGCAACGGCAGCAGCAAGGCAGCCGCGAACACCAGGTTGGGCCATACCTGCAGGTTCAGGTAGCCCGCCCACAGCAGTGCAAACTTGAGGATGAAGTACAGGTTCCACGCCCCCAGGCCCGGCCAGACGGGCACTGGCGTTGGATAAGCGACTTCAGACCGATTCATGGGGCTCACTCCGGGCTGGGGCGCGGCGCCGCACCCCACCGGATTTCAGGTAACGCGGGGGCAAGAAGCCCTGCACAACATCGAGAAGATGGCGCCCCACCCTGGCCAGCACCAGGATCAGCGCCAGGGTCAACAGGCTGCTAAGGCCGATTACCTGAAGCAGTTCGGAATAACTCATGGACAATGCCCCGCAATGGCAAGCGTGATGCGTTCAGGAGAATAAGCGCCACACTCGGCGACGTCGGCAGCGCCAGCGGCCCCGCGTTCTTCTACCGGAGGGAGCCTGGAAGGCAGCGACGCCTGCGCAAGGAAAGCCTCGCGCGGCAAGGCGTCGACGCCGGAGAGAATCTGGATGTCGCTGAACAGATCGCGCCAGGCCAGCCGGCAGATATTCTCCAATGCCGGCTCCAGCCCATCCGCGCGACAGGCAAACAGGAACAGATAAAAAGCCCCATCGACCACGCAGGCGACATCACCGAAACGACGCAGGTCGATCTGATTGAGGTACTGCTCGATCTCCAGGCCACCGCGCGGTGTCAGCCTGAGCATCTGGTGGCTGATTTCACCGGAGGCACCGCCATAGACGCGTTCCACCGTGCTGATGAATTCGCGCGGCAACAACAGACCGCGCTCGGCAGGTGGACGCAGGCGTTTGAACAGCGACTGGAGGTCGGAGGTACGACTGTGACGCCAGGTCTGGCCCTGGGCGCTGTCGATAATGCTGAAGAAGTACGCCAGCGTAGTGCCATAAGGCACCGTCATGTTGGCCCCACAGGACACCAGCAGACGCTCGTCCCGGTAACGCAGGCAGGGCTCCATTTCACGTACGATGATTTTCAGCGCGCTACCGCAGCGCTTGCGCAAGGCATGGATCTGACGGGCCAATTCCTCGACCTGCAAGTTGCTGTCGATGGCGACGATGATGCTGGCGGCGCGGGCGCGGCTCGCTTGTTGGAGCAAGTCCTCGCGGTTCTCGAACAGCCTCCACTGATCCGACAACGGCGGTGCGCCTTCGAGCACGGCACGCTGGGTCAGGTAGATGCGCTGATCGTCGGTGTGGGTGAGTTGCGCGCCGCTCTGCTCATTGGCCGACAGCGCAAAACCGTCCACGCGCAACTCCAGCTCGAACGCCTGCCCACTGCACACGCCCAGCTCGCTGTGCCAATAGTGCAGTTGGTAATGAATACCGCCGTCACGGCGATAGAGCTGGGCAAGCCCTGAAATGGTCTCGTTGAGCCGCAACAGACGCTCATGCAATTGAGGCGCCTGGCCGTGACCGATCATCAGCAAAGTGCATTGGCGTCGCCCCAACCATTGCCCCAGGGCCTGGCAACAGTGCCGCAGCCCTGGCGCGACTTCGCTCTGCCAGGCGCTGGTGGGCAGCATCAGCACAATGGCACTGCCGGCCACCGGCGCTGCACGGGTCAGCTCGCCGACCAGCGACTTGAGGGCCCGGCCGACGTCGGCTTCGTTGATGTCGAACAGCTTCAGCTCGCCGGGGCCGGCATAGGCCGCCATCTTCTGGGCGACGTCCCGACTTGAATGCCCGCAACACACCAGCATCGCTCGCGCATCGGCCGGCATCGCTGCCAGGCACTGGGCTGCCAGCGTCGCCGCATCGCGCGCCTGATCCACAGCCACCCAATAAAAACCGCCCTCGCGCAACAATATCTGCTCATCACGCAGATCGCGGATGGCTAAGGTGACCTGACTCAAATGCAACTCCCTTTCCCTTTGAACCGGATACAACACGAGCGTGATCGGCCCCTCGACGCCTGCTCGCGAGGGACTTTTTCTAATGACGTACACAAGCGCCCCGAGCCAGGCTCAGGGGGAGACTGTTAAGTCAGCGAAATTGGCTGGGCCGAACCCTGAAACTCGGGGCTGGAAGCTTTAAATGCGGGATAGTGCCGTTGGAAGAAAATGAGAAATCACTTTTCCGCCGTTCATCACCGATCATTCACCGATCACCCTTCCGGACGCTCCTGCGCCCGGAAATGGCGCGCAATTATCATGACGCCGGGCGAGAAGTGTCAATAACCCGTTAACGGTAGGCAAAAACCATTTCAGATGAACGGTAATCGCCATTTTATTGGCACCCCGCACTTGAGGAACGAGGCCGGACCCGTAGCCTCGTTGCCCGACGGGGCTTTGTGGCTAGGCCCTCTTGACCTTGAAACGCCCCAACACCCGCTGCATCAGCGATACCCGCTCCGAAAGGTCGCGGGCCGCCAGCGCACATTCCTGCGAGCTGGAATGGTTCTTCTGGGTGACTTCATCGATCTGCTCAAGCCCGACGCTGGCCTGTTGCAAACCTGACGCCTGCTCGCTGGAAGCCTGGTAGATCAGCGACACCAGGCTGGACACCGCGCTGGTGCCATTGACAATGTTCTTGAGCGACTCGGCTGTCCGGCCTGCGATGATCATGCCGCGCTGGGTCTTGTTCGAGGAGTCGGCGATCAGGGCGGCAGCAAGCTGCTGGCGTGATCCACACCGACTTAGAGAAAGGCTTCATCCGCGCCGAAGTCATCGCCTACAACGACTTCATCCAGTTCAAGGGTGAAGCCGGTGCCAAGGAAGCTGGTAAATGGCGTCTGGAAGGCAAGGAATACATCGTCAAGGATGGCGACGTGATGCACTTCCGCTTCAACGTGTAAAGAGGAACCGTGGTTTTCCACGGACCTCGATAGACACAAAATCCCCGTAATCACTCGCTGATACGGGGATTTTGCATATTGGCCCCCCCCTCCTCCATCCGTAGCCTGTCCGGTAACGCGGGAACGCTGCCCAGTTATGCAAGAATAGTTTTATTGGCAATCACTACAGGGATGAAGAGCATGCCATTTCCTTTCGAGTGTCTCCTGGTTTTGCTTGATGGCATTGCCATCAGGTCCCAGATCATCGCCGGAGAACACCTGGAAAAACATACCTCAGGCTTGCCGCTTCAGGTCGCCAGCGTTTTCGTGCAGTGGGCACACAGGAATTTCAACAAGTGAGCCTGGTTACAACCAAAGACGCCTCTTTCGCCTATCAGGCGGTGTACCGCTATCTGGTCGAGCTGATCGAAACCGCCAATTCGGAACGTGAACAGAAATTGCCGTCCTTGCGGCAACTGGCCCGGCGCCTGAATGTGTCGGTGTCGACGACCAAGTACGCCTATTCGCTTCTCGAAGACGAGGGACGGATCTATGCCAAACCCAAGTTCGGTTATTTCACCAAGGCGATGCCGGCCCCCTTATTGAACGAGGGCTCGCCCAATCTGCTGGACAGCGTATTCTCCAACGCGCGCCAGCCGGGGATGCTGGCCCTTAGCAGCGACGCGCCGGCGATGTTGTTGTCGCTGGAAAACCCGTTGTTGATGATGGAGCGCGAACTGGCCCGGCAATACCCGCGCTCCCATGCGCCACTCTATCAGCCGTTCGGCGAGCCCGAGTTACGCGGCGCCCTGGCCGACCGCTACACCCGTTCCACTCACAGCTACTGGCAGGCCGAGCACGTGTTTATCGGCTCGGACCTGCGCAGTGTGCTGGAATTGTCCCTCAGCGCCTTGAATCTGGGGGGCACTGTGGCGCTGGTGGAGTCGCCTTGCTCATGGGCGATCCTGCGTCAACTGCAGGCAGCAAAGATTCGCGTGATCGAAGTCCCGCTCGGCGAGGATGGACGCTTCGATCTGTCCACGCTCAGTGAGTTGCTCAGGCGTGAGCCCATTCGGCTGGCGGTGCTGTCGTCGACCGTGAATATTCCCCAAGGCAAGCTGATGCCGGCGCAGGATAAACAGCAAATCTGTCGCTGGCTGGCGGAGCGGGATGTCTGGCTGTTCGAAAACGACAGCTACGGCGAGTTCTATTTCTCTCCCAAACCCGCGCGCTATCGCGATTTTGCCGATCCGGAAAAGCTGCTGGTGTTCTCAACCTTCGACAAGATCATCGGCTCGGAAGCGCCCTATGGTTATGTACTGTGTCGCCGACACGGGCCTCAGTTGCATCGGCTATTTCTGGAACGGGCATTTCGTCTGTCGCCGATCCGTCAGAAAGCGATCGCCAAACTCTTCAGCTCCAAGCGCATCGACCAGCATCTAATGGTGCTGCGGGCCATGCTGCTGGACCGGATGAAACGGATGGAGGCCTTGCTGGAGGCGCACGGCGATGGCCAGTTACGGGTTGTCGCCCCGCAAGGCGGAGCGACCTTCTGGCTCGAGGCCAGACACTCGGTGGACATGCGGCGGGTGTTCGAGCGCTTGCTGGCCCAGCGCATCGTTATCGCCCCCGGGGAAATATTCAGCCAGCAGGGGGCCTGGCGGCATCACGTGCGCCTGAGCTACACCCTCGACTGGAGCAAGGATATTCCCCTGGCCCTGAAGAAACTGGCCCAGGCTATCAGCGAAGAACCATAGCTATGCCTAGAGCCCATAGCAATGCCGCGATTCAGGGAAGCGGCCATCGCGCACCTCTTCGGCAAAACGCTCACAAGCGCCGCGAATCACCGCGCCGACATCAGCGTACTGCTTGACGAAGCGCGGCACCTGTTCACCGCCCAGACCCAGCACGTCCTCGGTCACCAGCACCTGGCCGTCACAGGCCGGTGAGGCGCCAATGCCGATGGTGGGCATTTTCGAATCCAGGGTAATTTGCCGGGCCACGCCTTCGGCCACCCCCTCGAGCAGCAGACTGAAGGCACCGGCTTCGAGGTTGGCCCGAGCGTCCTCGGCAATCATCGCACCGGCTTCGGCGGTCAGGCCCTGGGCCTTGAACCCTCCCATGACATTGACGAACTGCGGCATCAGCCCGACGTGGGCCATGACCGGAATACCGCGTGCCACCAGAAACTCGACGGTACCCGCCAGGGCCTTGTTGGCTTCCAGCTTGACGRCATCGCAACCGGTGCGCGCCAGGACCTGCGCGCAATTGCGAAAGGCCTGTTCGTTAGATTCCTGATAGCTGCCGAAAGGCATGTCGGCGATGACGCAAGACAGGCGCGTGCTGTCGACCACGGCCCGGGTGTGTCCGATGATTTCTTCGAGCTGCATACTCAGCGTCGAGGCCCGACCATAGCCGACCATAGCAGTAGAGTCACCGACCAGAATGAAATCGACGATTGGGTCTATCAACCTGGCAATAGAGCTGGAGTACGCCGTAAGGGATACGATTTTCTGTTGGCCCTTCATCGCGACCAGTTGCGGAACCGTCAATCGTTTAGTACGGGTATGAGCGCTCATAAGTGTCTTCCTGTGATGATTGAAAACCCCGGGGATGGGGCGTCTGTCACTACAACCAGTCTTTCTCCCATTCACGCCAGGTTTCATGGTCCTGGCGGATTCTGTCGGCGCTCGGGTGCACAAGGAATACGGCACCCGGCGAGCTGTTGAGGTCGATGGTCGGCGTTTTTGGGCGACCTTCGGTAAAACGAAAGCGCGCGTTATAAAAGCTCGGCAGAGCCTCCAGGCGCTTGCGTACATCGAGTTGGGCGAAGACGCCGCTATGGCGGGCGATCAGGTTTAGTCCGCGGGCGTGCTGCTGCAAGCGATAGCGCTTGGGAAACGATGCCAGTCGGGCCGGCTCCAGATAGCTGGTGCAGGTCAGCGCGACCTGGTCGTTGCCAGTCGCCGCTTGCAGCGCCGGTGGGTTGGCCAGCCCGGAAAGACGGGCACCGGTTTCCAGCAGGCGCGGGCCGCGAGTCGTGAGGATCACTTCGGTATGGGCCGGACCGTGGGTGATGGCCAAGGCATCGAGCACGCCTTCGACGTAATCGATCAGCCCATCAAGCTCCGGCGCATCGGCGGGCAGCAGGTCTTCACGGTCATAGATCTTGCGACCGTCGGCGCTCAACGTCTTGGTGCATTTCCAGACATCAGTGATCCAGTGCTCGCCCTGATGACTGACACTGTTGATAACGTACTCGTCGCCCTCCAGGTATTCCTGCAACAACAGCGCCCGGTTGCTGCGCATCATCAGGTTAGTAGCGCCGAGAATGCAGTCGATGGCCGCATGCAGTTGAGCGGCATCGTGACAGATGAACACATTATCGGAGCCCGCACTGTCCAGTGKCTTGACCACCACCGTCGATTCGCCACGAGCCTGGAACCAGGCCAGAGCCTCTGCGCTGGAGGCGGTACGCAGTTGCGCAGCCACCGGCAATCCGGCAGCAGCGACCTGTTCGGCCATCAGTGATTTGTCACGACGGGCGGCAGAGTATTCGGGATCATTACCGGGCAGGCCGAGACGGGCGGCCAGCAAATCCGCCAATTCGACACCGAATTCGCTGCCGGTCAACACCGCCGCTGGCGCCTGGGCCGCGAGCTTTTCCAGCAACGGTTCAAGGCCTTCCTCATGCACGCCGTAGTGCACGCGGAACAGTGTCTGCGGGCAACTCGCGGCAAAGGCCGGTGGCATGTCGTTGCGTGAACGCACATGCAGCAGTGGGCGATGCTCCGCCAAAGCCTGGGCCAGCAGAGCGCCGGTGGAATAGGCGTCGACCAGAATCAGCGGCGCCAAAGTGGAGTCAGTGCAAGGGTTGGTCATAACGGTTCACCGTGTAATGCAACATCTGGAACAATTCGGACGAGGTAATACCCGGTCCGATCGAAGAAAGACCGCAGCTCTGGGGCAACGGCAGGCCACCGACATTGCCCCAACGCAAGGCACCGTGGTCGTCAATGCGGGTCGTGGCGCGGCCAGGGTTGTCGGGGTGCAGGCAGTAGGGAATGTCGAGCCGCCCACGGGCGAAAGCCTGGAGTAACGCGACGCCAATATCGGTGTGCAGGTCCAGCGTGCTTTCCACCAGTTGCCGTGCCTCGAACAACACTTCCTGGCGATAGCCTTCACTGACCGGGTCGATCTCCAGTGCGTCGCCCGCGGCGGCTTCGGCCGCCATTGCCAGGGCTTCGAGGTTGTCCTCGACCGATGGAATCTGCCGGGATTCGGCAACGGTCTTGACGATCAATCGCTCGCAGCCGGCAGCCTGGGTCAGGCGCGCACTGTCATAGATCAGGCGGCGAGCACCATGACCGGTGGAGGGAAAGACCCCCATGTAGGAATACACCACGACATGCCAATGGACGCCGTCCAGATAGTCGGCAGCCAGTTCGCGCAGGGCCTGCAAAGCTCCGAAATCCTGGGCCATGGACGTGCCTTGGGCGTAGCTTAACGAGACGCTGCGAATGCCCTGCTGGCGAAAGAACAAAGCCTCGAGCAAGGTCATCGCGATCAGCATTGACGGCGGGCACAGCTGACCCAGCAAACAACCGCCGAAGCTCTCGATATGACCATGGGCAGTGGCATCGGTCAGCAACTGACAACTTTGCGCCCAAGCCTCGACTGCCCGCGCCAGTGGCAAACGGCTGTAAGGCATGCAGTAGGACACCGGGCCGCCTTCGGTGGCGTCGAGTCCGAGGGCCGCCAACCGCTTGAAAACATGCTGCGGTTGGGCGGTGCCATGGCGGACCTGGATCGGGAACGACGGGCCGTAGAGCCCATCGAGCATGCCACGCACCGCTTCCAGCGGATGGCTGATGATCGGGAAACCGTTCAGTGGGCTGTCGCTGTTCAGGCACTGCAGCGCGCTCTGGTAATCACCGACCCGGGTGTAACTGTCCAGGGTGATGGTTCCGATGGTGGCGCAGGGCAACCCGGCCACCGCGGCCAACCCGGCGCGCATCGGCGCCAGTCCGCCGAAGCCCATGCGTGGTTGCACCACCAGTTCGCGCCGTTCCCGGGCCTGCTCGATGAAGCGCTGGAAATGACCTCCTGTCATGTCCATCACTTAGCGCCCCGACACCAGTTCAACCACGTTTTCACCCGTGGCCGGGTCGAAACGGGTTATCCGGCCCTTATGCGGATCACCGGCGCGAACCCGGGCAATCAGGCTGCTGTCGCTATCGAAATCGATCTGTTGATGGGCGTACAGACTACGTAGCGCCGGCAACGGCAAGCCGCTGACCTGGTTCAGCCACAGGCTCAGAGCGCTGTCCTGGCGACTACCGGCCAGGACGCCGTGAAGGTCCTCCAGATCTGCCAGGCGCTCAGGGTGACAGGTCGTGATGAAGCTCGACAGCTCGCGGCCACGCTCGACGAAGGGCGCGAACTGCAGACAAGTCAGTTGTATCTCGTCGAGCCCGAACGCCTCGCTGGCGAAACGGTTCGCCAGCGCCCGACGAGCGTCCTTGCCTTCGGCCCCGGCGTAGGCCGACAGTGCCAGGTCGATCAGGCGCTGGGGCATTTCCTTTTTGCGCATCAAGCCCTGGGCCAGCTCCAGGTATTCGCTGATACCGTCATGGTAGTGACGACCCTGTACGTACTGCGCCTTGAGCCCGCGAAAGTGCGCCATCAGCATGGGGTTCGCGCAGTCTGATTCGGTGAAACTGAACGCCAGTTCTTCGAAGCGGAAACCGAGAAACTCGGTAATCAACTCCCAGTGGTCTTCCACCCGGTAGCTCACCAGGTCGTAGATGCTGATGAAGTCCGGGTCGGCGCTTTCGCTGCCGCTGGCCACCCGACGTTCAGCCCGCTGTTCGTCGAAGCCCTCACCGAACAGTTCGACGAAATACACCTGGGCCACACCATCAAGGGCCTGGAGCAGGCCGCGAAATCCCTGGCGCCGACACTCGTCGACGTTCAGCCCCAAACGTTGGGCCAGGCGCATGATCCAAGTGAAGTAATGCTTCTGTTCCTTGCGCGAATCACCCGTGACCACCGCGTCGACACCGCCTTGCCACCAGGCCGCACGCCCGTAGAAGTCGGCGACCGCCAGGTTGCAACTGTTACAGAACGTCGGGCGGCCGTCGCCAGCGGTACGATGGCCGTTCATCAGCACATCGAAGCGGTTCATCGCGCGCACCTGCCCAGGGAATGGCAAGTGACGTTCGAACGGGCGAATCTGCTGGTGATCGACCACCAGCATCTCGACCCGAGGATCGTCATACAGGTGCAGGGCCCGATAGACCCGGTCGATGTTCGCCATGACCGCATCCGGGACCCCGGCGTGACGCATATTGGCAATGCGCAAGAAGAAGGTGCGGCCATGCAGTACGTTCAGGTGCAGTTGCACGGCGCGGATCAGCGATACGGTGTAGGAACTGTCCTTGCCGCCGCCATAGGCCACCATCAGCTTGTAGTCCGCGAGCCCGTCAACACCGCCAGCGGCATCGACCAACCGTTCCCCCAGGGTGGCGACGGCACGTCGGTCCACCGCACTGAGGTAGCGATTCAACTCGCCGAGCAAGGGGGCGTCGGCCATTTCAGAGGTAATGGCAATGTTCATATCGGTTCGGCCTGGAAGTGAAAGTTCTTGATCGCGTGCTGGATGTCGCTCTCGATATCCATTTCGCTCGCGTCGGTGAAAATGAAGCGACCGCTGTGCAGGGCGTCGTAGCTGCCGCCGGCTTCAAGGATCTGTCCGGGCCGGGGCAGCAGTTCTCGCCAGAGCGAGTTCAGGTGCGGGCGCAGCGTTTGCGCCTCGATTACCCGGCATGGCAGTTGTGCCGGTTTGGGGACGACCAGCCAGCCACCGCTGGGATCCGCCTGGATCGTCGGCAAGGGCACGCGCTCACCGGCCAGGCCTTTGAGCCAATGCTCATAGAGGTTCACACCGAAGACTTTGTTGATCAGATGTGGCACTTCGGCGCCGCCCACCCGGGCTCCCACTTCAAGGAACACTAGCGAGCCATCCGCCTCGACGAATATCTCCAGGTGAAAGGCGCTGTTGCGCAGGTCCAATGCCCGCAGGCAGGACTCGCTGAAGACTTCGATCCGGGTGCRCAACTCCGAAGACTGGAGGATCACTGAACCCAGCGGTTTGGCGTTGGCGAAATCCAGGCAGCTGTTGATATAGCGCGACACCACCTGGAAAGGCACCCCGGCGCTGTCATCGGTGAAACCGTCGATGTGATAAGTCTGGCCCTGGATGAAGGCCTCGACTTCATAGCGCCCCAGGTCCACTTCGCTGAGTATCACGCGCAGGGCCTGGGCGTCCTCGACCTTGGCGACGCCGATGCTGGCGGCGCCATCCACCGGTTTGACGATCACTGGATAGCCGACAACATCGGCGAACTCCAGCGCCTGTTTCACGTCATTGCAGCGAATGAACGGTGGCACCGCCAGGCCGTGTTCCTGGAGGACTTCTTTCATTCGTGCCTTGTCGCGGTAAACCGCCACCTGCTCCAGGCCGTGACCAGGAATGTTCAGGGTCTGTCGTACCCACGCCGCGATCTCCAGAGTGAACTCCGACAGCGCGATCAATTGGTCCACGGGACCGACGCGATCGATGATTTCCTGAACGCCTGCCAACAACTGAGGGTACTGATTGACGTCATCGACCTGTACCAGATGGGCGATGTGCTCCCGGGGGGCCAGTACGCCCTCGGCGCCAAGGCCGTCGACCACATAGCTGATCCGATGTCGCTGATGATCGAAGAACTCTTCGTAGCGGGTCAGTTCATTGTCCCAGCGACTTGGGTCCTGGAAACGCGGCCAGCGATTGACGATAACGATATGCATCGATTCGATCCTGTGAAAAAAAGAGGGCTGGACTCAGGTCCAGCACGGTGCCGTGCCGGTACCCAGGACGAGCGCAGGTTTCGAGCGCTCAAGGGTGTTCAGGTAGTTTTCGAAGTTCTCGATGGCGTCGGGGCCGATGAACACCTCGTTGAAACCGGCGGCCAGCAGCTCCTGGCGAACCGCCCGCGTGTGGTCTTCCGAGGTGGTCAACTTGCCACCGATGACACAATGCAGATCCGGGTGCTGTTGACGCACCTGACGAATCAGCTCCAGCCCCTGGAAATGTCCATGGCCGTTGACGCTGCTGACCACCAACAATTGCGTGCGCCGCAGCTCAAGGGTGGCGAGAACCACCTCCACCGGAGTGCAACTGCCGAGGTTCTTGACGTTGAAACCGTGCTCCGCCAACCACAGCTGCAGATAAACCAGATTCCACATGTGCGAATCCGATTCGACGGTTGCAATCAGGCAGTCTTGCGATCCTTTCATTGCGTTGCCTCCATGGCTGAGGGGGGAAAGTCCAGGGCGGTGCGAAAGCGCCGGGTGGTCAGGTTGAACAGCAAGGCGCCGGGGATGGCGAGCAGCAGCGCGAGGGCCAGGATCAATGTCTGGACTCCGTACTCATGGCCGATACTGGCGGTCAGCAGGCCGCCCAATGGGTAGGACAGCAGGTTGACCAGGTAGAACGGGCCCATCACCTTGCCCAAGTGGTCGGCGGCAATCGCCTTGATACGCTGAGTCCGATTGAACACGTTGAACAAGGCACAGCCGGCCATCGCCAGGAGAAAACTGATGGCATAGAGCGCTACACCGCTGGCCGCGCCCATACAGATCAGCCCCAGGCAGAGCAAGGCAAAACCCCATGTACCGAGGCGGTAGATCGACATCCGCGCCAACAGCCGCGGCACCAGAATGAAATTGAGCAAGCCCAGTGCACCGGCCCCGGCGTTCATCAGGCCGAACACCCCGTCGGCGGCACCGAACACGCCACTGATGACAAAGGCATTGGCACTCAGAACGCAGGCAAAGGCCAGGTTGATGGTGAAATTGAGCAGCGCCAGGGATAAGACCGGCGGATTGTTCAATAACAGACTCCAGCCCAGGACCAGGTCCTTGCGGATGCTCTTCGGCGGGCTGGCCGACTGGGTATTGGGCAGGCCTTTCCAACACACACCCGCCGCGGCGAATGCCAGCGCCGCCAGCCCCAGAAGCAGGCGCTTGTCGGCGTACATCGCCAGCAGTGCCGCCAGCGCCGGGCCCAGCGCCATGGCCAGCAGCTCCATGTTCTGCACCAGGGACTGGCAGTGGGCCAGGCGTTCGGGGCCAGCGATCAGCGGTACGCTCTTTTCCACCGCCATACGCACCGGCGCCATCAGCAGCGAGAGCACGATGCCGTTGCCGATCAAGGCCCAGACCGTAAGCATTGGCGCATACCAGCAGACCCCGGCAGTCAACCCCAGGCTTACCGCTCGCGCGGTATTGGCGTGGCGAAACAGCAGACGCCCGCCGAAGCGGTCCGCCAGCAGTCCGGCAAACGGATAGGCCAGCAGTGCCGGTAGCCACTCCAGAGCGAACGCCACTCCGGAGTAACGGACATTGCCGGTGAGCTGGAAGATCATCAACGGTACTGCGAACAGCACCGTTTGTTCCGCCAACAGCGCGAACAGCAGGCCGGCACCGAAACGCCGCAACCGGGCTGTGTCATGCATGCTGGCTTTCCAGTTCGGCCTCGAGCTTGCGCAGGCGTGGCAACACATGGCGACAGAAACCGCGCATTTCGTCACGAGTCGGCCAGCCGGAAAAGATGAACTCGCTGACCCCTACTTTCTTGTATTCCAGCAGATATTCGGCCACTTCCTGATAGCTGCCGACCACGCACAGCGCCGGGCCGCCACGGTAGGCCACGGCACCGGACCAGAGCATTGGCGACAGCCAGTCATGTTCAGCCTTGTCGGCCAGACGGAACGAAGTCTTGACGGCTTCGGAGTCGCAACGCCCGACGAACTGACGAACCCATTCGCGATGCTGCTCATCCGGGTTTTCCATCATGCTTTCAACGGCCGACAGGGCTTGCGCACGGGTTTCCCGAGCCAGCACATGCATGCGAATCCCCACCGAACAACCCGCCTCGAGCACTGCCCGGCTGGCCTCGGCGATACCCTGCGGCGTGTCGCCGTAGCGTAACCAGCAATCGCTGTGTTTCACGGCGATCTGCTGGGCGATTTCCGAAGCGCCACTCAAATAGATGTGTGGACGTTCGTTGTCCTTGAAAGGCAGTCCCAATTGCGCTTGCTCGATACGGTAATGAGCGCCGTGATGGGTCAGGGGCGTTTCGCCTTTCCAGAAACGATGCAAAATCTCGAGGAATTCGCTGGTGCGTTCATAACGTCCATCGTGGGCCACGAAGTCGCCATAAAAGGCTTGTTCATCGGGGGAAATACCGGCGACCAGGTTCAATGCAATACGCTTGTCGGACATCCACGACACGGTATTGACGATCTGCGTGAACAACGTCGGCGGCAGCAGGCCGGGGCGATACGCCAGGATGAATTTGACTCGGCTGGTCTCTCGGACCAGGGCGCCGATCATTGGCAGCGGGTCAGGCATGTGGTAGCTGATACCCATCAGCAACGAGTCGATCCCTAACTCATCGGCTTCCTGAGCGAAGTCGACAATACCGGCAAAGTCCAGGGCACCAGTGTTGTATTTCTCGGAAGCCTTTTGTTGACCGCTGTCGAGCGGTGAGCACCAGTGGATACGCAACGCGGGCATGGTTTTTCTCCAGAGCAGCACCTGCCGCCGCCTGAAAGCGGGGCAGCGCAAAAGTGACGGTGGGTCAGAACAGGAAGCTGGTACCGACGGTGCGGTCGAACAGCGCAACATCGCGGATGCGACGTTTGCCGCAGATAAACTTCAGCAGTCGCTCGATCCCCAGCCCGCCGCCGGCGCTCGGATGAAGCAGGCCGCGCTTGGCGACTTGGAGGTAATTGGCGAAGGGCGCAAGGTCCATCGACAACTCTTCCATGCGGTAGATGATCTGTTCGTACTCGAACTCTCGTTCGGCACCCGACAGGGCTTCGCCATAGCTGTCGGGATAGATCAGGTCGTAGTTGTTGTACTGGCCGCGCTTGCCGGGTGTTTCGCGATCATAGAATTCCCGGCGGTAGTTGGTGACGAAGAACGGCGTGTGGGCCTTGGCCGACATGATCTTCTCGAAGTCGTCGCCATACTCGGCGCGCAACTCGTCCGAGCTGTATATCGGAAAGTGCGTCTCGTAGTGCGGCAGCTGGCGATTGAGGTGGGCCAGCTGGGCCGAGCAGTGTTGCCTGACCTCGGCGAAGGTGTGCTTGATCAAGCCTTCGATCAGCGCCATGACCTGGTGCATGTTGCCGCCACGTATTTCGAAGTCGAACTGGGAGAATTCCAGCAAGTGGTTCTCCGAATCCTTGATCTCGGCTTTTTCCAGACGAATGTTCGGCGCCACGATAAAGATCTTGTCATGACCTCTGGCGGTCAATGCCAGCTGTTTATGGAAGATCATGCTGGCGGTCAGTTTCAGGCGCCGCGTTTCGTACTGGAGTTCAGCGGGGTAGACCGCATGGTTCAAGGGGTCAGTGATGGGCGACATGAGAATGGGCATCAGCTGCTTGAAGTCGCGCTCCAGCAAATATTGTTGCAATGCCTGCAACACGCGACCGCGGATAATCGCGATCGCTTCAACGTCCGGGTGATTAAAATCGTCGAAATTACGCTGAATTTCTTCCATGTTGCGCTCAATATCCAGGGTTAGGAAGTGCCCGATTATTGGTTAAACACGCAAAAACTCAATGTACAGATTTGCCCTAAAAAGCAACCCAGATGCATTGTCTGGTTGTCCCGCCCGGTAATTGGATGGACCATTACCGGCTATGTACCTGATGGCTTCATTCGAACGACACTGCCTGTTCAAGGGCGTGGTTTCGAATGCTGTTTCAGTCGCGAGTTTTCATGAGTTCCTGTTTAGAGTCCCTTTATGACGGCCCACATTGATCCACAACCCGGTCGCTTTTCCCGGTCTGACTACAAGACCCTGGGCCTGGCGGCGCTGGGTGGTGCGCTGGAAATCTACGACTTCATCATCTTTGTGTTCTTCGCCCTGACCCTCAGCCAGTTGTTCTTTCCGCCAGAGATGCCTGAGTGGCTGCGCTTGCTGCAAAGTTTCGGAATTTTCGTCACCGGCTATCTGGCCCGTCCGCTGGGCGGCATCCTGATGGCGCATTTCGCAGACCGGGTGGGGCGCAAGCGGGTGTTCAGCCTGAGCATCCTGATGATGGCTTTGCCCTGCCTGTTGATCGGAATCATGCCGACCTACGAACAGATCGGTTACTGGGCGCCCTTGACGCTGCTTCTGTTGCGGGTGCTGCAAGGCGCCGCTGTGGGCGGCGAAGTGCCTAGCGCCTGGGTGTTCGTGGCCGAGCATGCACCGGTCAGGCGTCGTGGCTATGCCCTGGGTGTGCTGCAGGCCGGATTAACATTTGGCTATCTGCTGGGGGCACTGACCGCAACCCTCCTGGCGCGGCTCTATAGCCCCGCCGAGATACTCGACTTCGCCTGGCGCCTCCCCTTCCTGCTGGGTGGTGTATTCGGGGTGATCGGGGTCTGGCTGCGGCGCTGGCTGAGTGAAACCCCGGTGTTCATGGCCTTGCAGGCGCGACGTGAGTTGGATGCGGAGTTTCCATTACGGACAGTATTGCGCGATCACCGCAAATCCATCCTGCCGGCGATGCTTTTGACCTGTGTGTTGACATCGGCGGTGGTGGTGCTGGTGGTGATCACCCCGACTGTCATGCAGAAGAGCTTCGGCATGAGCGCCAGCCATACGTTCGCGCTGAGCAGCCTGGGCATAGTGTTCCTGAATATCGGCTGTGTACTGGCTGGATTACTGGTGGACCGGATCGGCGCCTGGCGCGCGGTGCTGGTTTATAGCCTGCTGCTGCCGGTGGGGACCGCGGTGCTTTACGCCAGCCTGATCAGTGGCGGCTACTGGATCAGCGTGGCCTATGCGCTGGCCGGCCTGACCTGCGGCGTAGTGGGTGCGGTGCCCTCGGTAATGGTGGGGTTGTTTCCGACCCGGATCCGGGTGTCCGGTATCTCCTTTACCTACAATATTGCCTACGCACTCTGGGCCAGTACCACACCGCTTCTGCTGATCGGACTGATGCCGTGGAGCCCCTGGGTCTGCGTAGGCTATTGCGTGGTCATGGGGGCCGTCGGGGCACTCATGGCGTTGTTCTTCGGCTTTCGCTCCTCGTCGGTGGCTGACGTTTCGGTGGTTCCAGGCGCCTGAGCCTGACCTTTTCGCGCCGCCGGTCGCGGCGCTTGCCCCTGAATACCAAAGGACGGCAATTGGCATGAGCTGCGTCAACGATTTGCATGATCTATCGGCGGTGCAACTGTTGGTGTTGTTCGCCAGCAAGGAACTGTCACCGCTGGAATACTACGACCATTTGCTGGCCCACATCGAGCGCTGGGAACCCCATCTGAATGCCTTGTACGCCTTTGACCCGCAACGGGTCCGGGAACAGGCAGCTGCCGCCAGCGAGCGCTGGAGCCGGGGCCAACCCCGTGGTCTGCTCGATGGTTTACCCGTGACACTCAAGGAGTTGATAGCGACGCAAGGCGACTGCATTCCCCTGGGCTGCGCCGCGACCGAGCTGATCCCGGCCACAGCCGACGCACCACCGGCGGCGCGGATGCGTGAGGCCGGAGCGATAGTCCTGGGCAAGACAACGGTTCCGGACTACGGGATGTTGTCGTCGGGGCTGTCGAGTTTCCACGGCGTGACACGTAATCCCTGGAACCTGGCGAACAATCCCGGAGGCTCCAGTGCCGGCGCGGCGGCGGCAGCAGCGGCCGGCTATGGGCCGCTGCATGTCGGCACCGACATCGGCGGGTCGGTCCGTTTGCCCGCAGCCTGGTGCGCCCTGGTGGGGTTCAAGCCGACACTCGGGCGCATCCCCATCGACCCCTATTACACCGGCCGTTGTGCCGGCCCCATGACCCGCAGCATGGATGACTGTGCGCTGATGATGCGCTACCTGTCCCGCCCCGATGCGCGGGATGCCACCAGCCTGCTACCGGAACAAGGCGATTGGGCCCTGGGACAGTTGTCGGTCCAAGGGCTGAAAATCGGTCTGATGCTCGATCCCGGCTGTGGCATTCAACCAGACGAACAGGTGTGCTCGGCGGTTCGGGAAGCGGCTCGCCTATTCGAAAGCAGGGGCGCCCAGGTACGTCAGATCAAGCCACTGATGGACCGCGCCGTGCTCCAGGGCCTGGATCAATTCTGGCAGGCGCGACAGTGGAGTCAGTTGCAGGCCCTGAGCCCCGAGCGGTTCGATCAGGTCTTGCCCTACATTCGCGACTGGGCGGCAGCGGCCGAGAACCTGAGCGCCGTGCAGGCGGTTGAGGGGTTCAACCAGACGTTTGAAATCCGGCGCCGGGCAGCCGAGGTCTTTCATAATGTCGACCTGGTGTTGTCGCCGACCAACCAGGTCAGTGCCTTTGCGGCTGAATGGGCCTCGCCCACCAATGACCCGCGCCTGCCGTTCGAGCACATCGTCTTCACTGTGCCGTGGAACATGGGCGAGCAGCCAGCCCTGTCAATCAACTGCGGCTTTACCGACCAAGGCATGCCGATCGGCCTGCAGATGATCGCTCCGCGCTTCGCAGACCAGTGGTTGCTTCGGCTCGGCAAGACCTATGAAAACTGGCGCGGCACGATTCGCCACTGGCCCAGCCCGCCGTCTCGCCTGTGGGAGCGTGGCTTGCCCGCGAAGAACGATAACGCGTAATCGCTGAAAAACCGCGGTGCATTCTTCGCGGGCAAGCCTCGCTCCCACAGGATTTTCGTTGCTCAAATTTCTTCACTGACAGCATTAGCGACGTGCGCCTGATTTGTTCCTCTAGAGACTTATCGAAATGGATTTTCGTGTACTTCTGATGGCCGGCATTGCCGTCGGCAGCCCTTTGATTGTAACGGCGGATGAAACGCCGAGCACTCAAGCCCAGGCCCCGGGTTTTGTCGACGGCAGCCATTTGGGGCTGAACTTGCGCCATTACTATGCCAACCAACACACCCGACGTTCTACCTACCTGGGGATCAAGAAAGAAGATGGCCTGGAGCGGACCCGCATCCGTGAAACCTGGGTGCAAACCGCGATGCTCAACTACAGCTCCGGATATACCCAAGGGGCGGTCGGCTTCGGGCTGGACGCTTCATTGTTCAGCGCCATCAACCTGGAGCGCGGACATGGGCGTGTCGCCAATGGTGGCGATCGGGTGCTGGTGGACAGCGATGGCGATGCGCTACCGACCTGGAGTCGTTTGGGTGTCGGTGATCTGCGGCTGCGTTTTTCCAGCACAGAAATCAAGGCCGGTCGCTTGCTCACCGACAACCCGATTCTGCGTTACAAGGACAATCGCGCCCTGCCCTCGAGCTTTCAGGGCGTAGGCCTGTTCAGCAACGAACTCGATTGGCTGTCATTGCAGGCCGGCAGCTTCGAACGGGCGATTCCACGTACTGGTACCGGCAGCGAAAAACTCACCACCACCTTCGGTAACCGGGCGTATTCGGGGTCGCGTATTTCCTACCTCGGAGGAATGGCCAAAACCCCTTACGGTCTGGACGTCAGCCTCTACACCTCACGCTTCGAGGACATGTGGCAGCAGACCTATCTGGGATTGACCCAGTTGATCGGGGATCGGCGCGAGATTGCGCTCAAGACTGCACTGAATTACTACCACACCGGGGATCAGGGCGAGCAGCGCCTGGGCTACATCGACAATGACGCCTTCAGCCTGGCGTTCACCGCATCGCACCGGGCCCACAGCCTGACTCTGGCCTGGCAGCAGGTGTTTGGCGACGAGTATTTCGATTACGTCTGGGAGTCCACGGGCAATTACATGGCCAACTCGTTGTACTCGGACTACAACGGCCCGAACGAGAAGTCCTGGCAACTGCGCTACGACCTGGATCTGGCGTCTTTAGGGGTACCGGGCCTGACGACCAGTCTGTGGCACGCAAAAGGCTGGGACATCGACGGCACCCATTACAGCGGCGACCGTAACGGGCGCAATACCGGTTACAACGTGCGGGGTCTGGACAATGCCAAACACGACGAAAACGGTTTAATGGTGGCGTACGTGGTGCAATCCGGAGCACTGAAAAACGCGGTGTTTCGCACCATTGTCTACAATCATCGGGCCACGGGCGGGCAGATCGACGGTAGCTACGACGAGGTCCGCCTGGTGGCGAATCTGCCGATGTGGATTTTTTGAGGCGGGCTTTTTGGGCCGAACAGAATCATCGGCCCCACTTGCGAAACACTGTGGAAGCTTAGCGAGCTCGCCGGTCCCCACAGTGGAGGGATGTTGGTTCAGACTTTTTTGGTTCTTGGCAGAAAGATCGCCAACACCCCAAACAGCGGCAAGAACGAACACAGGAAGTACACATACTCGATGCCGCGAATATCCGCCAAATGCCCGAGCAACGCCGCACCAATCCCACCGAAACCGAACATGAGGCCGAAGAACACTCCGGCAATCATCCCGACATTCCCCGGCACCAGTTCTTGCGCATACACCACGATGGCCGAGAACGCCGAGGCCAGAATGAAACCGATCACCACACTCAACACACTGGTCCAGAACAGGTCCACATGGGGCAGCAGTAGCGTGAACGGCGCCACACCGAGGATCGAGAACCAGATCACTGCCTTGCGCCCGATCCTGTCGCCGATCGGCCCGCCGAAGAAGGTCCCTGCCGCTACCGCGCCGAGAAACAGGAACAGATGCAGCTGCGAGCTGGCCACCGACAGGTCGAACTTCTCGATCAGGTAGAACGTGAAGTAACTGGTGAGACTGGCCATGTAGAAATACTTGGAGAACACCAGCAACCCCAGTACCACCAACGCACTGATCACCCGGCCCTTTGATAAGCCGTGCGTCGCTGCCTGACCTTGTTTGAGTTTGAACAGGTTCAAGTGATTGGCGTACCAGCGGCTGATCCGGTACAGCACGAACAACGCAAACAGTGCGAACACGCCGAACCAGGCCACATTGCCCTGACCATAGGGAATGATGATCGCCGCCGCCAACAACGGCCCGAAGGCCGAGCCCGCATTACCGCCGACCTGAAACGTCGATTGCGCCAGGCCGAAGCGCCCGCCCGAGGCCAGTCGCGCGACGCGTGAAGCTTCCGGGTGAAAAGTCGACGAGCCGATGCCGATCAACCCTGCTGCCAGCAAAATCATCGGAAAGCTACCGACCACCGACATCATCAGAATGCCGATCAATGTGCAGACAGTGCCGGCCGGCAACAGCCAGGGCTTGGGATGGCGATCCGTGTGGTAACCCACCCACGGCTGCAACAACGAGGCCGTCAATTGAAAGGTCAGGGTAATCAGGCCGACTTGGGTGAAGGTCAGGCCATAGTTGGCCTTGAGCATCGGATAGATCGACGGCAGCACCGCCTGAATCAGGTCGTTGATCAAGTGCGCCAGCGCCACCGCGCCGATGATGCGCATGACCAGCGGACTGCTTTGTGAAGGAGCGGGCGTCGATGTCGCGGCGGACTGAGCGTTGCTGATGGCCATGAGAGTTTCCGTACTGCGGATGGGTGCGCACAGGCAGGTCGGTCAATGTGCCATTTTTCGGTGCAGTCGCGCCATCCCCTTAGCTTGCTAACGACCTCAAAAAAGGTGATAGCGCAAAGCCATGGTCTGAATCTTGCCTTGCTTATCCGCTTCAACGCGGCCCCTTACAAAGGGGACCGAGAATGGGAAGTTTCGCTACAGAGTCGGCCTACAGAGCGGACCAAGGTGAACTTTCGAGGCCTTTTAGAAGGACATCAGTCGCGGTCGCCATGGCCTCGACGCACGCCAATGGTGCGTGGTGTCCAGAGGAGTCATGGGGCATGCAGGCTTTTTTATCACCGGGGATCGGGCTGCTGGGGCGTTTCGGCTTCGCGCGCAAATTTCAGCTGCTGTTTCTGCTGTTTATCCTGCCGCTGGCAGGCAGCTTGTGGATGATCGGCCAGGACTATCGTGACAAGTTGAGCCTGATCGCCGGCGAACGCGCCGGGGTCCGGCAATTGATTGCCCTGGATGCGCTCGACAACTTGCTCGCCGCCCAGCGTGACCGCGCCGCGCGCTGGCGCGCCACCGAAACCAATCGCCAGCCGACACCTGCAACTATCGCGGCGATGGCAGCGTTCGACACGGTTCAGCCGGCCGTGGCCCAAGCGATCACAGACTTGGGCAATGCCCTGAAAACCGAAGGCGCCGAGGGCGAGACCCTCACCCGCTATCAAGCCCTGCAAAGCGCCCTCACCGGCCTGGATTCGAAAAGCCTGAGCAGCGTTGGATGGTGGCCGGACGGCTATGATCGCTTCACCAATGCCTTGAGCGCCCTGCAAGCCTTGCGCGAACAAATCGCCATGGACAATCGCCTGACCCTCGCGCCATGGCTGGAAACTTATCTGCTGACGCAGATTTCCACTCAACACGCACCGGACCTGATCGAACGGGTCGGTCGCCTCGCCGCGGTTGGTCAAGCTTCGGTGGTGTCCGGGCAGTTCACTCTGCAAAGCCGCCTGCAATTGCGCGACTTGCGCAGCCGCATCGGCGATGCTCGGGAACAGCTGGTGAAAACTGGTAGCCTACTGGAAGCCCGCTTGCCCAGCGCCCTGCAAACCTGGGCCGGGCAGTACCATGACAGCCTCAAGCAGCTGGATGCCGGTTTGAAAGTGCTGGACGACGGCGTCTTCGGTGGCAGCATCAACCTAAAGCCCGAAGACTTCGAACGCAGTCTCGACGCCCTCCTCGGTAACCTTGCCTCGCTGCGCCAGCAATCGTTGGTTTCTCTGGATCAACGACTGGATTATTACCACGGCTCGGCCATCCGCCAGTTCATCCTGGTGGCGACAATTTTTGGCTGCCTGCTGCTGGCCGCGCTGTACCTGTTCATCTGTCTACAGGCCTCGATCCGTCGCAGCGCCAGCGGCATCACACTGCTGGCCGAAGCTCTGCGCGACGGCAACCTGAGCCTGCAAGTACCGGTTCAGGGGCGCGACGAACTGGCGGCGATCAGCACCTCGCTTAACGTCGCCGTGGTGCAACTGCGCAACAGTTTGCTGGGAGTCGATCACGAAACCCTGCAGTTGAGCAACGCGGTGCGCACCCTCAACGATCACTCCAGCGGTGCCCTTGGCGAAGTCGAAGCCCAGCAGTTGCAGATCAGCCAGATCGCCGCCGCGGCCACGCAATTGGCCGCGACCTCCCAAGGGGTCGCCCAGAGTTGCGAACAGGCGTCTGGCAGCGCTCAGCATACCCAGCGCATCGCCGCCGATAGCAGCCGTGACAGCCAGCGTACGACAGCGAGTATTCAGCAACTCAATCAGCGGTTGAATGACACGGCGGCGGCACTGGGTCGGGTCAGCGAGCAAGGGCAGCAGATTCAATTGGTGGTCGATACCATTAGCGGCGTGGCCGAGCAGACCAACCTGCTGGCCCTCAACGCCGCCATCGAGGCCGCACGGGCTGGCGAGCAAGGTCGCGGCTTTGCCGTGGTGGCCGATGAAGTGCGCAGCCTGTCGCAACGCACCCAGTCCTCCACCGCGCAGATCGCCGGCACCGTCGACAGCCTGCGCAGCACCGTGAACGAAGCGGTAAGCCTGATGGAAGCCGCCTGCGGCCAGGCGCAATCGGATGCGCAAGCCGTCACCGGTCTCGGCGAACGCCTGGGGGAAATCGCCAGCGCGGTGCAAAGCGTCACCGACACCCTGGCACAAATCGCCACTGCCGTTGAAGAGCAAGCGAGTACTGCTGATGAAGTCAGCGGCAACATCCAGCAAGTCGATCAGGCGGCGGTACGCTTGCTCGAAGGCGCGCGGGCGGTGAACCTCGCCGCGGACACCTTGAGCCAGGGCAGCAAGGCCTTGAGTGCGAATACCGGGAGATTTCAGCTCGGTTGATGCCCTCCCCTGACCCGTTTTTTCGGGTCAGCGGGATAAGCGGTTGAAAGTGTGGAGAAATATTTTAGATTTACGCTTGACGCATCGTCGTTCCAGGTGAATAATGCGCGCCACTTGGCTACATAGCTCAGTTGGTTAGAGCATAGCATTCATAATGCTGGGGTCCGGGGTTCAAGTCCCTGTGTAGCCACCAAGTACTAAAAACGGCTTACCGAAAGGTAGGCCGTTTTTTTATGCCTCGAGAAAAGTGGCGGGCGAACCCTGATTTGCGTAGCACTCCTTCGGCCGATAAAGTCCCTGGACCTTTTATCCCATGGACGGAGTGCCTCGCGTGTTCTCAGCCTTCCACTTGAACCGCTATCGCCTGTCAGCCTTTTCGCTGATCGCCACCGCTTTAACCCTCGCCGCGTGTAACGCCCCGCCCTCTTCGCCTTCGGTCTCGACCTTGCCGGCCGCGCCGGAAATCACCTCCGGTTATCGCACCGACCTGCAGACGCAGCACGCCTCCAGACACATGGCCGCGGCCGCCAACCCGTTGGCGGCCGAAGCCGGGCGGGGGATGCTACGCGAGGGTGGCTCGGCGATTGATGCGGCCATTGCCATGCAAGCGGTGTTGACGCTGGTCGAGCCGCAATCGTCGGGCATCGGCGGTGGCGCGTTGATTGTGCTGTGGGATGGCAAGGCCGTGCGCACCTACGACGGTCGCGAAACCGCACCGGCTGGTGCCACCGAGAAACTGTTCCTGCAAGCCGACGGCAAACCGATGCCTTTCACTCAGGCGCAGATCGGCGGGCGCTCGGTGGGTACGCCGGGTGTGTTGCGGGCGTTGGAGCTGGCCCATCAAAAGCACGGTCGGCTGCCGTGGGCGAGGTTGTTCGAACCCGCGATCAAACTCGCCGAGCAAGGTTTCGCCATCTCGCCACGGCTGCATCAGTTGATCGCGGCCGACGCGTTTATCCAGCGCTCACCGGACATGGCCGCCTACTTTCTGAATGCCGATAGCAGCCCGAAAGCCGTCGGTACACAGCTGAAAAACCCGGCACTCGCCGCGGTATTCAAGCGCATCGCCAAGGAAGGTCCCGACGCGCTGTACACAGGAACCATCGCAAAAGAGATCGTCGCCAAGGTTCAGGGCCATACCAACCCCGGCAGCCTGTCGCTGAGCGATCTCCAGGGCTACAAGGCCAAGGAACGCGCGCCGCTTTGCACCGACTACAAACGCTGGCAGGTCTGCGGCATGCCGCCACCGTCGTCGGGCGGGATCGCCGTGGCGCAAATCCTCGGCACCTTGCAGGCCCTGGAAACCCGCGACCCACGCTTTGCCCTGGCACCACTCAAACCGGTCAAGACCAACAAACCGGCGGGCATAGAGCCAGCCCCTGAAGCCGTACACCTGATCGCCGAAGCCGAGCGCCTGGCTTATGCCGATCGTGCGCAGTACGTTGCCGACACCGACTTCGTACCCGTACCGGTCAAAGGGCTGGTCGACCCGACTTACCTGGCCAGCCGCGCCGCCTTGATAGGTGATCGCAGCATGGGCCAGGCCAAACCCGGCACCCCGCCGGGCATTCAGGTCGCCTACGCGCCGGACCGCTCGCCGCTGCGCATCTCCACCTCGCAGGTGGTGGCAGTCGATGACGAGGGCGATGCCGTGTCCATGACCACCACCGTGGAAGCGGCATTCGGCTCACACTTGATGGTCCAGGGTTTTCTGCTCAACAACCAGATGACCGACTTTTCGTTCATCCCCGAAGAGCAAGGGCAAAAAGTCGCCAACCGCGTCGAACCCGGCAAACGCCCGCGCTCGTCCATGGCACCAACGCTGATCTTCGACCGCCAGAGCGGCGAGTTCCTGGCCACCGTCGGCTCCCCTGGCGGCTCGCAGATCATCGAGTACGTGGCCAAATCCACCATTGGCCTGCTCGACTGGAACCTCGACCCACAGGCCGCCATCAACCTGCCCAATTTCGGCAGCCGCAACGGCCCGACCGAACTGGAACAGGGTCAGTTCAGCCCGGCACTGATTCAGGCACTGAAGGACAAAGGGCACAGCGTGGGCGAGATCGACATGACTAGCGGGACTCAGGCGATTGTTCGAGTCAAGGATGCGCAGGGGAAAGCCGCGTTGGCCGGCGGGGCCGATCCACGGCGTGAGGGGGAAGCGTTGGGGGATTGAGTCTTACGCAGGAATGAGGAAAGGCTTACCGGGAGGTAGGCCTTTTTGAGGACTACCCGCGCCGGATAGATAGCATCAAGTCGATAATTGGTTGGCAAACTGCCCGACTGCGTTCACCACTTTCTGCGCACCGTCCTGGATCTCGACGATCACCGTGCCCGCCTCCGCCGCCAGCGCCAGGCCTTGTTCAGCCTGGAGCTTGCCGTCAGTCATGAGCGCCACGGCGTTGCGCGCCATGTCCTGGTTCTGACGCACGACGCCGACAATTTCATCGGTCGCCTGACTGGTGCGCGAGGCTAATTGCCGGACTTCGTCCGCCACCACGGCAAACCCACGTCCCTGTTCACCGGCACGAGCCGCTTCGATGGCCGCGTTGAGCGCCAGCAGGTTGGTCTGCTCGGCGATGCCGCTGATGGTTTTGACGATGGTGCCGATCACCAGCGATTGCTCGTTCAGTGCTTCGATACCTTCGCCAGCGGTTTGCATGTGTTTGGCCAGGTCACGCATCACGTCTACAGCTTGGGTCACCACGGCAGTTCCGCGCTGTGCACTCTGGTCGGTTTGCTGAGAAGTGCTGTAGGCAATGTTGGCCGCCTCCGCGACAGCCTGCTCCTGATGCACCTGATCGGTAACCACCGTGGCGAACTTCACCACTTTGTAGAGCTTGTTGTTGGCGTCGAGCACCGGGTTGTAGGAAGCCTCCAGCCAGACCACGCGACCGTGGCTGTCGACACGCTTGAAACGATCAGCGACGAACTCGCCAGCGTTCAGACGGCGCCAGAAGTTCTGATACTCAGCGCTGTTGTATTCCTCTGGCTCACAGAAGATGCGGTGATGTTTACCTTGGATCTGCGCCAGGCTGTAACCCATGCCACTGAGGAAACGCTCGTTGGCCATCAGCACGTTGCCATTGAGGTCGAACTCGATCACTGCCGTCGAACGCACCAGCGCGCCAATCAGGTTTTCATGCTCACGGGACGCCTCGATGGTACGGGTCAGGTCGCTGGAGTAAATCGAGAAGTTCTTGATACGGCCGTCCGAGGAGCGCACCGGCTGCATGATCGAACGCAACCAGGCTTCGGCACCGTTGCCGCGTAGCAAACGGACCGCGCCGGCAAAGTGCTCACCACGGGTCAGCGCGGCCTTGAAACGGTTATGGAATTCATCCGATTTCACATGGACCGGAACAAGGTCTTCGATGTGCCGGCCGATCAGATCAT
The DNA here is from genome assembly GCF_056396925.1 of Pseudomonas sp. 05N433. Lineage (NCBI taxonomy): Bacteria > Pseudomonadati > Pseudomonadota > Gammaproteobacteria > Pseudomonadales > Pseudomonadaceae > Pseudomonas > Pseudomonas sp. 05N433. The sequence continues at coordinate 94,370 of NZ_JBFTML010000007.1, forward strand.
TGCTTTTGTAGAGCATCTCACTGACGAAGTTTTGGTTGACCGATTGAATTCGCCCATCGGAGTCAAGAGTCAGGACCAGCATCTCGCTTTCCAGACTCTCCTTGACTTGCAGAAGGCTGGAGAGTTCTTCGCGAAGAGCCGACAGCTCCTGCTTCAAGCGTTTATTGAACATGGGAAGCACCGATGGACAGAGATAAAAAGCGGCTTACAGCCTAGCCATCGGCTTTGCAGGTATTTTCTGAAGAGTGTTGCAGGGTTGTCCTACAAAAATAGTCGCGGCACAAACGGCCTCATGCCGCGCCAGCCACCGAACAGCGCCCGACTCGCGGCATTCGCGCACCGAAATACACCGCGCTGCTGATGCCCACGGCCCCCATCACCGCGCAGAAGATCACACAAATCCACGGACTCCATGGCATCAGACCGATCAACAGCAGCGGTGTGACACTCGCCCAGGCGGCGTAGGCAATGTTGTAGGTGAAGGAAATCCACCGTGCGCAGCGGCAGTTCGACAGCGGCCTCGCGCTGGGCCTGCATCGCCATGAACACCGGGGTTTCGCTGAGCCAGCGGCGCAGCCAGACACCGATCACGCCAAACACACCGCCCAGCAGAAACGGGTAACGCCAGGCGTAATCGAGGATTTGCGCCGAGGTGAACGCCTGAGCCAGAAAAGTCGCCGTCAAGGCGCCGATCAGGTAACCGAAGGTCAGCCCCGCTTGCAGGAAACCGAGGGCATAACCGCGATGTCCGACCGGCGCGTGCTCAGCGACGAACACCCAGGCACTCGGCACCTCACCACCCACCGCCGCGCCTTGCAGGACCCTCAGGGCCAACAGCAACAGTGGTGCGAAATAGCCGATCTGGGCGTAGGTCGGCATGATCCCGATCAGCAAGCACGGCAACGCCATCATCAGAATGCTCAGGCTGAACACCTTCTTGCGTCCCAACCGGTCAGCGAAATGCGCCATCAGGATCCCGCCCAACGGACGCGCGAGGTAGCCCGTGACGAAGATCCCGAAGCTTTGCAGCAGACGCAGCCACTCGGGCATTTCCGGCGGGAAGAACAGCTGGCTGAGGGTCAGCGCGAAGAATACGAAAATAATGAAGTCGTAGATTTCCAGCGCACCGCCCAAGGCTGCAAGCCCCAGGGTCTTGTAGTCCGAGCGAGTGAAGGGCGCCGGGCGCGCATTGATGTTGGCCGTCATGTAAAAGGACTCTGGCAGGCAAAAAACCAAGGCGCCCACGGTCTACGCAAATGCGCTTGTGGACAACCCGTTAGACCATAGTCCCAAACGCCCCAAACAGCGTCCCTGCAACGGGCCGATTGATTTACTGTTGGCACCGACCGGATGGGCCATTGCGCCCTGAACCCCACAATAAACATAAAAACGAGGTACTCCCGTGGCCGCTGATATCGAAGATAGCCGCTATGCGCGCTTTGCCCTGCATTGTTCAAACTTTGCCGAACGTTGGTTTCCCGACTCCTGGGTATTCGCCGCGCTGGCAGTGATCATCGTCGCCGTGGCGACCATGGCCATGGGCGCCAAACCCATCGACGCCGCCATGGCCTTCGGTGACGGTTTCTGGAGCCTGATTCCGTTCACCATGCAGATGGCATTCGTGGTGATCGGCGGTTACGTGGTCGCCAGTTCGCCACCGGCGGTGAAACTGATCGATCGCCTGGCACGGGTCCCGAAAAACGGCCGTTCCGCCGTGGCCTGGGTGGCGCTGATTTCCATGGTCGCGTCGTTGCTGAACTGGGGGCTGTCACTGGTATTCGGCGGACTGCTGGTACGTGCCCTCGCCCGCCGTACCGATCTGAAAATGGATTACCGAGCCGCCGGTGCCGCCGCCTATCTTGGTCTGGGCGCGGTCTGGGCCTTGGGTCTGTCGTCGTCCGCGGCACAATTGCAAGCCAACCCCGCCAGTTTGCCGCCATCGATTCTGTCGATCACGGGCGTCATTCCCTTCACTCAAACGATCTTTCTCTGGCAGTCGGGTGCGCTGTTGCTGGCACTGACCGTGGTCTCACTAATCGTTGCCTACGCCACCGCGCCCGGCCCCGCGACAGCCCGTGACGCCAAAGCCTGCGGTATCGATCCGGGTTTCAGTCTGCCGGCGCCAGCACCGCGTACCCGCCCTGGTGAATGGCTGGAATACAGCCCGCTGCTGACGATTCTGCTGGCATTGCTGGCGGCCGGATGGCTGTTCCATGAGTTTGCGACCAAACCGGCGATCAGCGCGATTTCCGGACTGAACACCTACAACTTCCTGTTCCTGATGCTCGGCGCGCTGCTGCACTGGCGCCCGCGCAGCTTCCTCGATGCGGTGGCCCGTGCGGTGCCGACCACCACCGGCGTGCTGATCCAGTTCCCGCTGTACGGCTCGATCGCTGCCCTGATGACGGTGGTCAAGGGCACCGACGGACAATCATTGGCCCACCACATCTCGACCTTTTTCGTACAAATTGCGTCCCACGACACCTACGCCCTGCTGATGGGCGTGTACTCGGCCATCCTCGGTTTCTTCATCCCGTCCGGTGGTGGCAAATGGATCATTGAAGCGCCGTATGTCATGCAAGTGGCCAACGACCTGAACTATCACCTGGGCTGGGCCGTGCAGATCTACAACGCCGCCGAAGCCCTGCCGAACCTGATCAACCCGTTCTACATGCTGCCGCTACTGGGCGTGCTCGGGTTGAAGGCCCGGGATCTGATCGGGTTTTCGTTCGTGCAGCTGCTGGTGCACACGCCACTGGTGCTGTTTCTGCTGTGGGCGCTAGGGACGACGCTTACGTATATGGCGCCGGTAGTGCCTTGACGCCGACCTTCAATCCACTACCAATCCAGTGTGGAAGCGGGCTGCTTCCACACTGGCGACTTATTGTTTTCACAAACGTAACCCCTCTGTCACACCTCGCTGCTAGCGTCCCGCCGAAACATATTGAAACAACTTAGCAAGACGGAACTCGCCATGAACGATGAAGAAAACCGCAACGACGCCTCTTCCCCGCAAACAGATACGCCCACCGACACCAGTCGCCGCCGCTTCCTGGGTGGCGTGGCGGTACTCGGTGTCGGCGCGACCCTCAGCGCTTGTGGCAGTCATGGCGATGAGTCGGATAAACCGCTCGAACGCCTGCTTTCACCTGTCGAATTGGACAAAGCCCTATGCGACCAGGTGAAAACCGTAGTGGTGATCTACGCCGAGAACCGTAGTTTCAATAACCTGTTCGGCGACTTCCCTGGCGTCGAGAAACCGCTCTCGGGCCTCAAGCCCGTCGAATATCAGCAGCGCGATCGCGATGGCAGCCTGTTGCAGACCCTGCCGCCAGTCTGGGGCGGCGTGCTGCAGATCGGCCCGCAAACCCTCGATGGCGTGACTTACCCCAGCGCATCCCAGTTCCAGGAACACCTGCCTAACGCGCCCTTCGCCCTCAAAGGTCCGAACGCAGAAGACTTGCCGTTCGGTCTGGTGACGCGCGACCTGTGGCATGCGTTCTATCAGAACCAGATGCAGATCAACGGTGGCAAAAATGACGGCTTTGTCGCCTGGGGCGACTCCGGTGGCCTGCCCATGGGGCATTACGCCCAGAGTCGATATTCCCTGCGGTTGTGGGACGTTGCCCAAGAATTTGTGCTCTGCGATAACTTTTTCCAGGGGGCTTTCGGCGGCTCGTTTCTCAACCATCAATACCTGATCAGCGCCACCGCGCCGTTCTATCCGGACGCCGTCAACTCGGTGGCCAAGACACAAATCGCCACGCTGCAAAGCGATGATCCGGCCGACCCACGCCTCAAGCCCCTGGAACAATCCCCAGCCAGCGCCATGACCGGCCCACCCCAATTCGGCCCCAGCGCGCTGACGCCGGACGGCTATGGGGTCAACACGCTCGCTCCGCCGTACTGGCCGACCTGGATTCGCGACCCGGAGCGTCCTGCGTACGCCAAACCAGACCTGCCGAACGTCATTGTCCCCCAGACCCACGAGCACATAGGCGACAAGCTCTCGAAGAAAAACATCGACTGGGCCTGGTATGCCGGAGGTTGGCAGGCGACGCTGGATCAGTACAAGGACTCTGGCGGTATTCCGAAAATCCCGAACTTCCAGTACCACCACCAACCGTTCAACTACTTCAAGCAGCAGGGGCCGGAAAACCCGCTGGAGCGCGGTAAACGTCTACGGGATGCGGGGCTGGGCGATGAATCGAATACCAACAAGTTCTTTGCCGATGCCGAGGCGGGCAAGCTGCCGGCGGTGAGTTTCTATAAACCCCAGGGCAACCTGAACATGCACGCCGGTTACGCCGATGTAGCGTCCGGCGACCGGCACATCGTCCGCGCCCTGAAAGTGCTGCGGGAAAGCCCGCAGTGGAAAAACATGGTGGTCGTGGTCACGGTCGATGAGAACGGCGGTTGGTGGGATCACGTCGCACCGCCCAAGGGCGACCGCTGGGGACCGGGCTCGCGGGTACCGACGCTGGTAGTTTCGCCGTTTGCGCGCAAGGGCATGGTGGATCACACGGTCTATGACACTGGCTCGATTCTGCGGTTGATCACCCGGGTGTTTCAGCTTGAAAAGCTCGATGGCCTCAGGCAGCGGGACGATGCAATGATTGCCCGTGGCCAGAAACCCATGGGCGATTTGAGCAATACACTGCACTTTGCCTGATGAAAAAGGGGCTCTGACTGGCGCTCTTTTCACTTGTGTACTAGACCGTTCGACACAACTAGTTCCAGTATGTACCCGCCCCACCTCCGAGGGCTCACGCTGAAAAGGATCTGAGCATGTTCAAACTCGCAGGATTCACCCTCGCCGCGCTCACCCTGAGCGCCGCCGCTCACGCCGATGTCGATCTGAATCTGGGCAGTACCGAGCGCGTTACCCGGCTGTTCGCCTACCCCAACAACTGTAATGTCATCTGCTTCCGCAACTGGACACTGGAGCAGACCGTCGAGCATTACCTGACCCAAAGCGTACAGCGCGATGGCTACAAGACCGCAAAAGTGCTGGTCAAAACCGAAAACAAGCAGCTTCACGCCCATATCAGCGGTGTGCCCAAAGGCTATGACAAGCCACTGACCGCACTGCTCAATGCTGGGGATTTGGCCTACAACGGTGCCAACAAGCTGAGTGCCGATGGCAAATGGACCTATAACTGGTACCTGTTCCTGCCGCTGGGCATGGCGCTGGAAAACCGCAAAAGCGTCGAACTGCTGCACTTCCCGCCAGATTATTCCCTGACCCAGGCCCAGGACTATCTGGAGTCCAAGACCACCGACCGCTGGGCCGCGCTGCTGACCGCCAACAACATTCCCGCCGACCAGACGCCGGCCTATCAGACCATCATCGACATCGCGCCGATTGCCGCGCCGTCCACCGCCGGCAAGGATCTGGAAGGCGTCTACAACTACTTCACGGACTACCAGACCACCATGGTCAAGGAAGTCAGCCAGAATGCCAAAGGTGCAGCATTGCCAATGGTCGCCTTTGGTTCACCGGTGCGTAACTGGATCAAGCAACAATACGGGCAGACCGTAGAAATATTGGGCCTGGCAACCATCAGCCCGAGCAAGGGGGTGACGGTACCCGTACTGGGTTCCAACCACCCGAGCTACATCTGGTACGCCGCCGACCCCGAAGCCTATAGCGGCGACGATGCGCAGGCCAAGGCCGACGCCGCGGGGCTGAAAGTCATGGGGCAGGATTTGAGTGCCGCGTGCTGGCAGGCCGGAATGGGCAGCAAACCGGGCACTGACCCTACCGCTCAGCTGAAAAGCTGCACTCAGACCTGGCAAGTGACCCAGAAAGAAAAAACCTGCGAACTGTTCTACACCTCGATTCGCAACCTGACGCCTGAGCAAGCGGTGGCCAAATGCTCGACAGCGCCGGTCAAATCCGAGCTGAAACAGCTGCAGACCCCGGCCCTTATGACCTCCGCATCTGCCCCACACTTGTAAAACGAAGGAAGTCTTTCCCGCGTGAGCCATGGCTGACGCGGGAAAGAGCTTTTCTCGACTGTCATATCTGACAGTAGACCGGTTATCTCATTTGCGAGAGGCTTGTGTCGTATCCACGTGCTGCAGAGCTGACAGGATGTCAGCAGACGGAGGTCGTAGCACCCAACTGACAAGGATTGTTATGAGACGCCATGCCGAACAAGGACTACCACCGCCGTCATCAAATGGCATCTATCCGTTTGTAGAGTTGCCCCTTCGCCTTGGATTCCCCTCCAAAGACGACTTTGAAATCATCCATAACGCTCAGGGCTCGGCAATGGCGGTCGCGGCACTGCGCGAGTTTCCCCGCATCAGCCGAATCTGCCGTGTTTCCGGACATCTATTGCCCTATCGCTGCCGACACACCCGGCAGTTGGCGCCGGGAATCCATGTCTACGATCCGTGCTTCAGTGGTCTGCTGAGTCACTCCTGCGACCCCAACGTCTTTCTCGATATGAGCGAGCTGTGGTTATGGGCGCTCAAAGACATCAAGAAGGGTGACCGACTGACGATGGATTTCGCCGCGACAGAAGACAAGCTGCTGCGGCAGTTCGCCTGCCGTTGCGGTTGTCCTTGCTGCCGTGGCTGGATCATCGGCTACGATGAGTCGCCGAATGCCAATGGTGAACAGTTCTTTCAACACTGGCGTCGGCGAAGTCTCGGCTGAAAGGCTTTTACAACGCCTCGACCGGGCGCAAACGGTACTGCGGCGGCAACTGCTCGAAACCACTGATGGTGGCGTTCAGGCTCTTCCAGCGACCGTCCTTGATGCCATAGATGCAGCCGTGGATCGACAGGCTCTGCCCGCGGTGCCAGGCATTTTGCACAATGCTGGTGTGACCGACGTTGGCCACCTGCTGGATCACATTGAGCTCACAGAGGCGGTCGACCCGCTCTTCTTCGGTGGGCAACTTGGCCAGTTCGTCGCGTTTTTCATAGTAGAGATCACGAATCGAGCGCAACCAGCCGTCGATCAGGCCCAACTGACGATCCTGCATTGAGGCGCGTACACCGCCGCAGCCATAGTGGCCGGTCACCAGGATGTGTTTGACCTTGAGTACATCCACCGCATACTGAATCACCGACAGGCAGTTGAGGTCGGTGTGCAGCACCACGTTGGCCACGTTGCGGTGCACGAACAGATCACCCGGCAGCATGCCGACGATTTCGTTGGCTGGCACGCGTGCGTCTGAACAGCCGATCCACAGGTATTCCGGGGTTTGCTGACGGGCTAGCTTGGCAAAAAAATCAGGATCTTCGCGGGTGATCGCATCAGCCCAGCGTTCGTTGTTATCAATCAGATCTTGTAAGTCGTTCATGCAATGAAGCCTCGAGAATGATGCACTGCTTTGACAGACAACCGCCCGTCGGGGTCACGCACGAGATGCAGATCCCCCTGATGTCCTGATGTATGTAGCGGCTAGCCGGCGCTCCMTGCCCGCGGGAATTCTCGGCAGYCCAGTGGGTCAATTGTAGTAGGGCCTACAGTATGAGGAATAGCCATGACTGATTCACGACGTCCGTTCGATAAGGAGCCACCCGAGCCCATCGACGACGATGAAGACCGCATGGGCTCGGTGCATGAGCTGGATTTCGACGAGGAAGAGCCCGGCACCAGAATCGGCGACCTGGCACCTGAACACGAGCATACACAGCAAATGCCCGACGCACGCGTCCGTAAACCCCGCATGACTGGGGGCTCGACCAATGACAATGACGCCACCGACGATGACTTGACCCCGGAAACCCTGATCCGTGAAGACGGCGCACGGGATGCCCACGAAGCGGGTGAAGACGGCCAGGCGGATTGGGATCTGAGCATTGTCGACGGGGACGACATCGGTGGGGGCGATGGGCTGGATGAAGCGGAACTGGCCCGGCAGGATCCATTGGACGGCAAGCCTTGATCGTTGACGTCCGTGCAGACGCCTTCGCGGGCGAAGCTTGCCCGCGAAGCCTTTAGAAACGATCAATCAACCAAGGTGCAGGCCATCACCACGGCATCTTCTCGCCCGCCAACCGCCGGGTAGTAATCCCGCCGACGTCCGATCTCGTTAAACCCATACCGCTCATACAACCGAAATGCCGCCCGGTTGCTGTCACGCACTTCCAGAAAACATTCCCGCGCCTCAGCCTTGTAGGCAATCGACATCAAATGCTCCAGCAGCGTCAAGCCCAGGCCGCGGCCCTGATTTTCCGGTTTGACGGTGATGTTCAGCAGATGCGCCTCATCAAGGATGATCTGCACTACGCCATGACCGACCTGCTGCTGCCCTTCGAACATCAGCCAGATCTGGTACTTGCCCAGGCCATCGAGAAAAATCCCGCGGGTCCAGGGATGGCTGTAGGCCGCGTATTCGATTTTCAGTACAGCGTCCAGGTCCGCCTCGGTCATCGGGCGGAACGATACAGCATCACTCATTCGATTCTTTCCAACGCGCCATCAGCCGACGCATGGCTTGCCAGACATCAGCCTTACGCTGTGGCTCTTCCATTAATAACTCCAGGCCCGGCAAGGCCCAGACCGACCCCAGGCCTTCGACCTGAAGTTCACGGTTGAAGGATTCGGCGCTGGCCTCACCGGCAAAACGCACCGCCGGCAGGCCGATCAGCCACAGACAGACGCACGGTGCGTCTTCCAGGCGGGCCGACAGAAAACCTTGTACGAAATCCCGAGCCGCTTCCGGCCCTTGGTCCATTGTGCCGCGAGCCAGCAGCGGCCAGCGCACCGGCTCGCCGACGATCTGCGGGCTGTCCGGCAGGCCGGCGGCGCGCAGCATGTCTTTGAGCAACAGATAAGCGGGGTCGCGGGTCTGGAAAGTTTCGCCTGTGGGTAACTCCACCAGCAACAGGCAGCGACCGGCTCGCAGCAATTGCAGAGCGAAACGCGGCGGCGGCACTGGCGCAGCCTTGGCGACGAGCGGTACCTCTTCGCTCTCTTGCGTCGCTTTGCTTGCTGGTTTTCCAGCCGATGGCGTCGGCCGTGGCACCTCGATTTTCACCCGCTCGGCCGGTTTGGCCGCGGGTTCCACGGGCGTCTGCGCCACCGGAGCAGGTGCAACCGGGGCGACGACCGCTGGCTCGGGCATCTCCAGCAGTTCGGGCCGCGATGGCGCAGCAAAGGGCAATTCGGTGCGCGGCAGCCAGTTGACCACCTGCATGGCGGTCAAATAAGCGCGGCGACGGGACTCGATAAGCAAAGGTCGGCCACTTGTGGATAACTAAAGTGCGGTGATTCTACCGCCCTTCGCTCAAGATCGCCCACGCTTGATCGATAGACTTCACCGATAGAAGAAGCGACAGCCCATCCCCAGAGTGAATCGACACGGCTGCGATGAAGTACAATCGCGGCTTTTAATTGCCAACCAGCCGGCCATTCCGATGATCGAACCCAAGCGCGTCTTGCGCGCCCTCGCTGAACACTGGGCACTTCTGGAGCCACTGTGCGAGCACTTCGACCAAGGCACCCTGAGCCTCAACGAACTGCGTTCACAGTTGGCCGCCCAGCAACTGGACAGCACACCGCAGGACATCACCAGCCTGCTGGACGTGTGGATTCGCCTCGACATTCTGGTTCCCGTGGCGAAAAGCCCGAACCGTTTCGAACTCAACGCGCAGATTCACGACTTCCTCGCCTACCTGCGCCGTGAGCACCGTCTGGGCCTGTGCCTGGAAATCGAAGCCTATCTGCGCCATCTCGAACGCCTGGCCGGTTACATCCAGGACGCCTTCGACATTCGCGACGGCAACGATCTGGCGCGCCAGTTGCGCCTGCTCGACATGCGTGTGCGGGACGTGCTGAAGAAACTCGCCAACGATGAACAGGCCCTGGTGGCCGTCGCCGAGCGGGCCAAGACCAGCGACCGGCAGATTCCGCTACGTCAGCGTTATGCTGAAGTGCTGGCGACCTGGGACGAATACGTCGAACCGATGATTCAGCTGGTGAATGCCGACGGCGCCTTCGAACAAGGCGTGCGCAAGGTTGAGAACGTGTTGTTGCGCATGCTCACCGAACAGCAGCGCCTCGGCCATCTGGTCGACGACGACATGCTGCTGCGCACCCACGCGCGCATCCTCGAAATGCAGACCAGCGCCCAGTTGACCCTGCGTCACGCCCGCGAGCTGCTGCTGCCGCTGCGCGAAGAAGCCCGCCGGCACAACGCCGTGACCCGTGGCGCAGCCCTGGCGTTGTCGGCCATTCGTCGTAAAGGCATCGATGCGGTGCCGCAAGCCGCGATGCCGCTGTTCACCCGCCCGCAAAGCACCTTCCTCGGCAGTGCCAGCCAAGTCGAAGCCTATGTCTACGCCCTGGCCCGTTTCGAGCCGAAACCGGCGCGTTTCCCCAAGGCCCATAAGACCCAGAAAGGCGAAGCCCCGCGCGCGCCACGCACGGTTCGGGAAATGCTCGAACGTTGTGAAGATGCCCTGCCGATGCCGGACCTGATGAGCTGGCTGCTGGAGCAGGAGCCGGACGGCGCCACCGACGAATTGCTCTATTGGTTCTCGCGCCTGTCGCGGGAAAAACGCTTCAAGCGCGAGCGTCTGGAACGCCGCGACTACCACACTCACGAGCACCAGGTCAGCCTGCGCTCCTTCGCCCTGCTCTCGGCCCGCGACACCGCCGCCGAGGATTCTGCGAGCACCCCACATGCATCTTGATCTAAACGAACTGTCCCAGCTGGCGCCGATCTTTCGCGAGCTGTTCAAGGGCTACCACGTCAGCCGCCGCGACCCGGAGCTGTACGCCCAACTGTCGAACTTCCAGGACCAGTACCGCACCCTGTTCAAGGCGCTGGGCTTTGAACTGGTGTGCGACACCCGTGGTTTCTATTACTTCGTGCCGGACCTGGCCGCGGCAGCGGTAAACAAGACGGCGCAACGTCTGGCGCTGTTCACCTTCATCCTCGTCGAACACCTGGCCGACCAGGGCCGCGACCCGATCGCCGTGCTCGACGGTGGCAGCCTCGGTCGCGATGAATTGCCATCGTTGCTGGAAAAGTACCGCGACCTGTTTATCCAGGCCGAAGTGCAGACCGTCGAAGAACTCGAAGAAAAAATCATGCGCCGCATGACCCAGCTCGGATTCGCCGGCGAAGAAAACGGTGTCTACCGTTTCCTGCCGCCGATGCACCGCTTCCTCGATGTCTGCCTGTCGGTCCAGCAAGACCGCGACCTGGCCGCCAGCCTGCACAGCGTGCTGCCGTTGCCGGCGCCGGTGCTGATCGACGAAGACAGCGACGAAAAGCTGCTGCAGACCGACGACCCGCTCGATCTCACCGAGTTTGAAGAAGAGAGCGAAGAAGACGCCCTGGCCCGCGCCATTGCCGAAGAACAGGAGACCGACGCATGAGCAAGGAACGCTACGGCATTCGCCGCTTTGCCCTTTTGAACACCGCCGGTTACAGCCTCGGCCTGTTCCCGCTGGAAGAGCCGCTGTCGGTCTACGGCGCGAACAACCTTGGTAAGTCCGCCTCGATCAACGCCTTGCAGTTCCCGATTCTGGCGCGCATGTCGGACATGAGTTTCGGCAAGTACAGCCTGGAACAATCGCGGCGTTTCTACTTCGCCTCGGACACCAGTTACATCCTCGTCGAAGTTTCCCTGCCCCACGGCCCGCACGTGATTGGCGTGGTCGGTCGCGGCCCGGGTGGTGGTTTCGGTCACCAGTTCTTTGCCTACGCCGGCAAACTCGACCTGGCTCATTATCAGAAAGACGACACCTGCCTGCGGCAGAAAGAGCTGTTCACCAATCTTGAGCGCGAAGGCCTGAAAGCCTACGAACTCAAGCCGGATGAACTGCGTCGTTTGCTGGTGGGCGGCCACACCTCGATTCCGCTCGACCTGACGCTGATCCCGCTGCGCTCCACCAGTGAGCAGAGCCTGAAGACCTTCCGCGCCCTGTTCATCAACCTGCTGCACATGCGTGAAATCACCGCGGCCAAGCTCAAGCAGCTGTTCCTCGATGCCTTCGAACACAGCCTGCGTTCCGGCAGTGTCGATTACATCGCCGCGTGCGAAGAAGCGTTCCGCGATGTCCGCCGCATGGAGCAGGACTACAACTCGCTGGTCGCGGCCGGTCCCTTGGTCGAAGCCTTGGCCAACGGCGTGAAACAGCGGGATATCCTGCGCGGAAAACTGCATCGCCTGTCGCCGCTGCTCGATTCCCTGCTCGGCACCTGGTCGGACTACGCCAGTGCTCGCAAGGAAGAACTGACGATTCAGGCCGAGCACTACCGCAACGAGCAGGACGCCCTGCAAAACGATCAACGCGGTGGCACTCAAGAGCTGATGCGCCTGGAGCGGGAAATCACCGGCATCCAGCGCTGGCTCGGCGAATTGTCGGTGCTCAAGCATCGCTTCGCCCTGGTCGATGACGTCAAAGTCCTCGAACAGCAATTGCTCGCCGCCAAGGACGCGCACGATGAACTGGCCGGTGCGCTGGCCCAGTCGCGGCAGTTTTCGGCCGAAGACCTGGAAGAGCGTCTGCGGGATCTGGAAAAACGCCTGAAATCGGTGAAGCAACAACTCGATCACGCTGACAACAACAGCTATGCCCGTCTGCGCGAAGAGTTCTCGCAGCAGGACGTCGAGCGCCTGATGCGGCTGTTCAACAGCGCGCTGTTCAGCCTGCCGTTGGGCGAACACGGCATTGCGCTGGATGAGGACGGTGAATGGGTCAAATCCATGGAGCTGATCCTCGATGGCTTCAAAGGCGAGCGCTTCGAAGTGCCGGGCCTGTCCATCGACCTGTCGCACATCGAGCCACCGGCCCTGCAAGCCTTGGCCGACCGTGCGGCACTGCGCGATCAGAAAGAGCGTCTGGAAAAAGAACTCAAGCAACTGAAAACCCAGCAAGCCGTAGCAGCCGACCGTGCGGCCAGCAAGACCCAGACCGAGGCGCTGTACCAACAGGTGCTGGATGCGCAGAAAGCCCTGGAAGACTTCCGCCGCGCGCAAACCCTGAGCGCCGAAGAAGGCGACAAGCTTGAGCAATTGGCGCAGATGGAAGCCGCCCAGGACGAGTTGAAACGCTCCAGCGATGCCTTCACCGAACGCGTCCAGCAACTGTCGGCCAAGCTGCAATTGGTCGGCCGGCAGATCGGTGACATGGAAGCCAAGCAACGCACCCTCGACGATGCCCTGCGCCGCCGTCAGCTGTTGCCGGCCGACCTGCCGTTCGGCACGCCGTTCATGGACCCGGTCGACGACTCCATGGACAACCTGCTGCCATTGCTCAATGACTATCAGGACAGCTGGCAAGGCCTGCTGCGGGCCGACGGGCAGATCGACGCGCTCTACGCGCAGGTTCGCCTCAAGGGCGTGGCCAAGTTCGACAGCGAAGACGATATGGAACGTCGCCTGCAACTGCTGATCAACGCGTACGCACACCGTACCGATGAAGCCCTGACCCTCGGCAAGGCGCGTCGCGCGGCGGTTACCGACATCGCCCGGACCCTGCGCAACATCCGCAGCGACTACGACAGCCTCGAACATCAACTGGCGCTGTTCAACCGCGAGATCAACAAACGTCAGGTCTCCAACCTGCAGAGCTTCCGTATCGTGCTCGCGCCGAACAAGGAAGCGCTCAAGCACATTGACCAGATCATCCACAGCGCCGGTCAGTACGAAGAAGGCGAAACCCTCTCCGTCTTCGACTTGAGCCAAAGCGCCGAGCAGGACAACAAGAACGAAGAAGCCAAGGAATACCTGGCACGGCTGGTGGCGGCCAACCACAACCAGCTCGGTCTCAAGGATCTGTTCGAACTGGCGTTCGAGATCACCAAGGTCAATGGCCAACCGGTGATCCACACCGACATCGACGGCGCGGCGTCCAACGGCACCACCATGACCATCAAGGCGCTGACCAACATGTACTTGTTGCTGCACTTGATGGACCGCGACCAGGCTGGTCGCGTGCGCCTGCCGTACTACCTCGACGAGGCAGCAGACATCGACGAGAAGAACCAGGCAGCGCTGTTGGAAACCAGCCTGCAACTGGGCTTCGTGCCGATCCTGGCGAGTGTGAAGCCGCAAGTCTGCGCCAGCGTCGCCATCGACCTGGAAGGCGGCAGCGGCCCGAACGGTATCTACATCGACGAGGCGGACTGGAAGTTCATCCGTCGTCACGATGAAGTGAAAGCAACCGTTAACATCCAGGCAGACGAACCGGAGCTGGATGCGGTCTGACGCCTGAATCGAAGCCAATGAAAAGGCCGCGATCCAATATGGATCGCGGCCTTTTTATTTATGGGTACATTCTTGAAACCTTCAGTCAGTTCCAAGGCCCCTTCGCGGACAAGCCCGCAATGAACGATAACGCTGTCTTACGTGATCGGCGCCGGGTTGAACAAGGTGATGTCGTTATGCAGCTTGTGCTGCTCCGCCCACGTCTGTTTCTTGCCGCTGGCCACGTCCAGGTAGTAGTGGAACAACTCCCAGCCGAGGTCTTCGATCGACGCCCGCCCGGTGRCAATCCGCCCGGCATCGATGTCGATCAGGTCCGGCCAGCGCTGCGCCAGTTCTGTGCGAGTCGAGACCTTCACCACTGGCGCCATCGCCAATCCATAAGGCGTACCACGCCCGGTGGTGAACACATGCAGGTTCATCCCCGCCGCCAACTGCAACGTCCCGCAGACAAAATCACTGGCCGGGGTCGCGCAGAAAATCAGCCCTTTGCGCTTGAACCGTTCCCCAGGGCCAAGCACCCCGTTGATCGCACTGCTGCCGGACTTGACGATCGAGCCCAAGGACTTCTCGACAATGTTCGACAACCCGCCCTTCTTGTTCCCCGGCGTGGTGTTGGCGCTGCGATCCGCTTCGCCCTTGGCCAGGTAACGGTCGTACCAGTCCATTTCCCGCACCAGTTCCTGAGCAACTTCTTCAGTTTCCGCCCGGGACGTCAGCAGGTAAATCGCATCGCGCACTTCGGTGACTTCGGAAAACATCACCGTCGCACCGGCCCGCAGTAACAGGTCCGAGGCATAGCCCAGGGCCGGGTTGGCGGTGATCCCGGAGAACGCATCGCTGCCGCCGCACTGCATGCCGAGGATCAGCTCGGACGCCGGCACGGTTTCCCGGCGGCGTTGATCGAGCTTCTTCAAACGGGTTTCGGCCAGCGCCATGATCTGCTCGATCATCTCGGTAAAACCGTGACTGGAATCCTGCAAGCGATACAACCACGGCTCGCTCAAATCCACCGAGCTGTCGTTCTCATGCATCACCTGCCCGGCCTGCAATTTCTCGCAGCCCAGGCTGATTACCAGCGCCTCGCCCCCCAGGTTCGGGTTGCGCGCCAGATTGCGCACGGTGCGGATCGGGATGTACGCGTCGGTGGCGGTGATCGCCACGCCACAGCCGTAACTGTGGGTCAGCGCCACCACGTCATCGACGTTCGGGTACTTGGGCAGCAACTCGTCCTTGATGCGTTTTACCGCGTGATCCAGCACGCCGGTGACGCACTGCACGGTGGTGGTGATGCCGAGAATGTTGCGCGTGCCGACGGTGCCGTCGGCGTTGCGATAGCCCTCGAAGGTGAAGCCTTCCAGCGGTGCCTGCGCGGCCGGCACTTCGGTGGATAGCGGCAAGCTGTCCAGCGGTGGCGCGGTGGGCATGCGCAGTTGATCTTCCTTGACCCAACTGCCGCGAGGAATCGGCTGCAACGCGTAGCCGATCGTCTGGCCGTATCGAATCACCTGGCCGCCCGCGGGAATGTCCTCGAGGGTGACCTTGTGGCTCTGCGGCACGAAATCCACGGTGACCAGGCCATCGGGGAATTCGGTGCCGGCCGGTACGCCCTGATCGTTGACCACGATCACCACATTGTCCCGCTCGTGCAGGCGGATGTAGCGCGGCGAGTCGGAATGTTCAATCAACTGCATGACGCCGCTCCTCAGGAATGCGCTTCAGATAACTTGTTGTTCGTTTCAGGACCGCTGACTGGCGGCTCTTTGAGTACCACACGTTTGATCGGGCCAACGATCACCAGGTAGCTGAATACCGCGACCAGCGCGTTGCAACCGACGAACACCAGCGCCCATTTGAAGGAGCCGGTGGAGCTGATGATGTAGCCAATGACAATCGGCGTGGTGATCGACGCAATGTTGCCGAACATGTTGAACAGGCCACCACTCAAACCGGCGATCTGTTTCGGCGAGGTATCGGACACCACCGCCCAGCCCAATGCGCCCACACCTTTGCCGAAGAAGGCCAGGGCCATGAAGCCGACCACCATCCATTCGATATCGACATAGTTGCAAGCCACGATGCTGCTGGAAACCAGCAGACCGGCGATGATCGGCGCCTTGCGGGCGAAGGTCAGCGAGTGGCCCTTGCGCAGCAGATAGTCAGAAATCACTCCGCCGAGCACGCCACCGATAAACCCGCAGATTGCCGGCAACGAGGCAATGAAACCGGCCTTGAGGATGGTCATGCCGCGTTCTTGCACCAGGTACACCGGGAACCAGGTCAGGAAGAAGTAGGTGATGCCGTTGATGCAGTACTGGCCCAGGTACACGCCGAGCATCATGCGGTTGGTCAGCAACTGGCGGATGTAGTCCCACTTCGGACCGTCGACCTTTTTGCCTTTACCTTTGTCCTGGTCCATGTCGACCATGCCGCCGTTGTCGGCGATGTGCTTGAACTCGGCGTCGTTGATCATCGGGTGCTGGCGCGGACTGTGGATAACTTTCAGCCAGATCCCCGAGAAGATGATGCCGATCACGCCCATGACGATGAACACGTGCTGCCAGCCGAAGCTGTAGACGATCCAGCCCATCAGCGGCGCAAACAGTACGGTGGCGAAGTATTGCGCCGAGTTGAAGATCGCCGAGGCGGTGCCGCGTTCTGCGGTCGGGAACCACGCCGCTACGATGCGTGCGTTGCCGGGGAAGGATGGCGCTTCGGCCAGGCCCACCAGAAAGCGCAGCATGAACAGCGCGACGACGGCGGTGGAAAGCCCGAACTCACCGACATAGCCTTGCAGTACGGTGAACAGCGACCAGGTAAAGATGCTCAGGGCATAGACTTTTTTCGAACCGAACCGGTCCAGCAACCAGCCACCGGGAATTTGCCCGGCCACGTAGGCCCAACCGAATGCGGAGAAGATATAACCGAGAGTGACCGCGTCGATGCCGAGGTCTTTTTGCAGGCTGGAGCCGGCGATCGCGATGGTCGCCCGGTCGGCGTAGTTGATCGTGGTCACCAGAAACAGCATGAGCAAAATCAAATAGCGGACGTGAGTCGGCTTGGTCGATTGCATTGTAGATGTACTCCCACTGATTATTTTTATGCGGGTAATAACGATTTATTTGTAGGCGCCGGCTTTTGTGGGAGCCGGCGCCTACAGGTATTGCGGCGTATCAGGAACCGATGTAGGCAGTTTTTACGACCGTGTAGAACTCTTGCGCATAGCGACCTTGCTCACGTGAACCATAGGATGAACCTTTACGCCCACCGAACGGAACGTGGTAATCCACACCGGCGGTCGGCAGGTTGACCATCACCATCCCGGCCTGGGAATGGCGCTTGAAGTGGTTGGCGTACTTCAGCGACGTAGTGGCGATACCCGCCGACAGGCCGAACTCGGTGTCGTTGGCCATTTCCAGTGCAGCGTCGTAATCCGCTACGCGAACGATGTTGGCCACCGGGCCGAAGATCTCTTCGCGGCTGATGCGCATCGCAGCTTCGCTGTCGGCAAACAGCGTCGGGGCGAGGAAGTAACCCTCGGTGTCGCACGTCACCAGACCACCGCCGCTGACCAGACGCGCACCTTCGGACTGGCCGATGTCGATGTACTTCAGGTCCTGTTCCAACTGCGCTTGCGAGACCACAGGGCCGATGTCGGTGCCGGACTTCAACGCATGACCGACCTTGATCGACTTCATRCGCTCAGCCATGGCTTCGACGAATTTGTCGTGAATCCCGGCGGTGACGATGAGACGGCTCGACGCGGTGCAACGCTGGCCGGTGGAGTAGAACGCGCTCTGCACCGACAGTTCGACCGCTTGCTTGAGGTCGGCATCGTCGAGAATGATCTGCGGGTTCTTGCCGCCCATCTCCAGCTGCACCTTGGCCTGGCGCGACACGCAATTGACCGCGATCTGCCGGCCCACGCCGACCGAACCGGTGAAGCTGATGCCATCGACTTTCGGGCTGTTGACCAGCGCCTCGCCGACTACTCGCCCGCTGCCCATCACCAGGTTGAACACGCCGGCCGGGAAACCGGCGCGGGAGATGATTTCCGCCAGCGCCCAGGCACAGCCCGGCACCAGATCGGCAGGTTTCAGCACCACGCAGTTGCCGTAAGCCAAAGCCGGAGCGATTTTCCACGCCGGGATCGCGATCGGGAAGTTCCATGGCGTGATCAGGCCGACCACGCCCAGCGCTTCGCGAGTGACTTCGACATTGACGCCCGGACGCACCGACGGCACGTAGTCACCGGACAGACGCAGGCATTCACCGGCGAAGAACTTGAAGATGTTGCCGGCGCGGGTCACTTCGCCGATGGCTTCGGGCAGGGTCTTGCCCTCTTCCCGGGCCAGCAACGTGCCGAGCTCTTCGCGACGGGCGAGGATCTCGCTGCCGACTTTATCCAGCGCATCGTGCCGAGCCTGAATACCGGAAGTGGACCATGCCGGGAACGCGGCGCGGGCGGCGTCGATGGCGGCGTGGACCTGCGCCAGATCAGCCTTGGCATAGTCGCCGAGGGTATCGCTCAGCTCGGACGGGTTGATGTTGGCGCAGTAATCACTGCCCGTCACCCATTCACCGTTGATGTAGTTATCAAAACGCTTTGCATCTGCCACAACAAATCTCCTCACGCAAAAAGCCGCTGATCGCTCAGCGGCCCTGGTTTTATCGAGTGTTACTGCGCGCCCTGCTTGTCGATCAGCGCGGCGAGCATTTCGTACTCTTCGCCCGTCAGATCGGTCAGCGGTGCACGCACCGGGCCTGCGTCATAGCCGGCGATTTTTGCCCCGGCCTTGACGATGCTCACCGCGTAACCGGCCTTGCGGTTGCGGATATCCAGGTACGGCAGGAAGAAGTCATCGATGATCTTGCCGACGGTGGCGTGATCTTCGCGAGCGATGGCGTGGTAGAAATCCATCGCGGTTTTCGGGATGAAGTTGAACACCGCCGAGGAATAAACCGGTACGCCCAAAGCCTTGTAGGCCGCGGCGTAGACTTCAGCAGTCGGCAAGCCGCCCAAGTAGCTGAAACGATCGCCGAGACGGCGACGGATCGACACCATCAGCTCGATATCGCCCAGGCCATCCTTGTAGCCGATCAGGTTCGGGCAGCGCTCGGCCAGTCGTTCCAGCAGCGGCGCGGTCAGGCGGCAGACATTGCGGTTGTAAACCACCACGCCGATTTTTACCGATTTGCACACGGCTTCAACGTGCGCGGCAACGCCGTCCTGGCTGGCTTCGGTCAGGTAGTGCGGCAGCAGCAACAGGCCTTTGGCCCCCAGGCGCTCGGCTTCCTGAGCGTATTCGATAGCCTGGCGGGTCGAACCACCGACACCGGCGAGGATTGGCACGCTGCTGGCGCAGGTGTCGACCGCAGTCTTGATGATTTCCGAATATTCGCTGGCCGCCAGAGAGAAGAACTCACCGGTACCGCCTGCGGCGAACAACGCCGAGGCGCCGTATGGGGCCAGCCACTCGAGACGCTTGATGTAGCCCGCGCGATGGAAGTCGCCCTGGGCATTGAAGTCGGTGACCGGGAACGACAGCAAGCCGGAAGAGAGGATGGACTTCAGTTCTTGTGGATTCATTATTCGAACACCCTGGTAGCAACGTTGTGTGAGAAAACCGTTCAGCCTTCGCCGAAGTTGTAGGTCATCGTACAACTTAAAATACAACCGTCAACTGCATTTCATCACTGGGTGGGTATTTTTGTCAGACAACATTGTTGTTTAAAGGGGTGAAAGCGGCGCCTTTCAAGCTTAGGAGGGAGATACGTTGTCGGAAGAGTACCCTCGGGGATTTTTCACTCAACGCCCCAGGATCATTGCCTGCGCGCAGTGTTGAACCTTGAAATGCCTGGTCATGATCGGGTTCGGCAGATCACCGATGCGCCCGGTAAAGTGCGACGACTGCCGCGAAGGATCGCGGCAGATCTTTCAAGGAGAGCGATTCAACATGACTTTTGCTATTGCACACCTTCCGCAGTTCCCGGAGCACTCAGCCGATCGGGCAACCATCCAGCTATCGCCCCTAAGTGAAGACTTGATCGTCCGCGTGCCGGACCCGAACGATATTCCGCCGAACTGGGATGTCTACCCGATCCTCGGCACAAATACGGAAGAGCCTGACTGGGAGGGCCTCGCAGAGCCTACCGGCGTCTGGGACGACGCCTGCGACGACATGGTAAAACTGACGGGAATTGAACTGCGAATCCCCAAAACAGAACTGGAAAAGTACCTGAACACAGAAGTGCAATTGCGCTACAAATTCGCGGATGAGTCGAGTCTGGAGCCGTGTTCTGAGCCCCTGATACTGTTTATCGAAGCCTGACCCTCATCGCGCCTGATCGTTTACCGGTCAGGCGCTTTTTTGTGTAGAACGATTTCCTGCCATGCACTGTTCAACCCTGCGCCTGCGCCTCTTCATGGGCCTGGCGCAGCCGCTCACGGCTATTCGTCAAATGCAAACGCATAGCTGCCCGCGCTGCATCGGAATCCTGCCGGGCAATCGCATCGTAAATCTCTTCGTGTTCACGGCTCAGGCGACTCATGTAATGCTGCTGGTCGTCATGGGCCAGGCGCGCGGAGTTGAGGCGTGTGCGCGGAATGATGCTGGTGCCCAGGTGGGTCATGATGTCGGTGAAGTAGCGGTTGCCGGTGGCCAGGGCGATTTGCAGGTGGAACTGGAAGTCCGACGCCACGGCATCGCCGGCGTGGGCGGCACTTTCGTTTAAGGCGTCCAGCGCCTCACGCATCGCCGCTAACTGCTCCGGGCTGCGACGTTGCGCGGCAAGGCCGGCGGACTCCACTTCCAGGCTGATGCGCAGTTCCAGAATCGCCAATACATCGCGCAAGGTCACCACGGTCGCCGGGTCGATGCGAAAACCGCTCGGGCTCGGGGTGTCGAGCACGAAGGTGCCGATGCCGTGACGGGTTTCCACTTGTCCTGCGGCCTGCAAACGGGAGATCGCTTCACGCACCACGGTGCGGCTGACGCCATGGGCATTCATGATCGCCGACTCGGTGGGCAACTTGTCGCCACGCTTGAGCTGACCGTCGCGGATCTGCTCGGACAACACCGTGACCAACTCCTGTGCGAGGCTGCGGCGCTTGCGAGGGAGGCGAGGTGCGTCGATCGGGTTTTCCATGGTGAACATCTGTCTCGAAAAAACGGCTGAAACCGCATCATAGCGCATGCGGGTTGTACGATCACCGTTGACCTGTGGGAGCGTGGCATGCCCGCGATGGCCGTTTCAGGCTGCTGCGATGGCCGACGCTGACAATGCTCAGCCCCGGCAATTCATCGATCAACGCCTGATACAACGACGCTTCATCCTCTTCGTCCATCGCCGAGGTGGCTTCGTCCATGTACAGCCATTGCGGCGCATACAGCAGCGCACGGGCGAAGGCCAGACGTTGCTGCTCACCCGGCGAAAGCATGCGCTGCCAGTGATTGGCTTCATCCAGACGCGAAACCAGGTGCGGTAAGCGGCAGGTTTCCAGCACGTGGACGTAGCGCTCGTGCGGGTAGGTGTCGCCCGGCTGTGGATAACTCAACGCCTCGCGCAGGCTGCCAATCGGCAGATAGGGTTTTTGCGGCAGGAACAGATAACGCGCCGTCGGCAGGCGAATGCTGCCGTGGCCGGCTGGCCAAAGGTGCCCCATCGCTCGCAGCAAGGTCGACTTGCCGCTGCCGGAACGACCGCTCAGCATGACGCGCTCGCCCTCCTCCACGGTCATGTCGGCATTGGTCAGCAAATGACGACCGTCAGCGAGGTCAAGACCAAGGTTATGCACCCGTAGTGCCGAACCCTGATTCTGCACGTCGATGGCCGGCGCGCGCTCTTCGTTGTCGGTCATGGCCTGACGGAAACTCAGCAGACGATCACAGGTGGCGCGCCACTCGGCAAGGTCCTGGTACGCGCTGATGAACCAGCTGAAGTTCTCCTGCACATTGCCGAACGCGGAGTTGATTTGCATCAGCTCACCAAGTTCGATCTTGCCGGCGAAGTAACGCGGCGCAGCGACCATGAATGGAAAGATGATTGCAATCTGGGCATAGCCGGCGGTGAAGAAAGTCAGGCGCTTGGACACTTTCATGATGTCCCAGAAGTTGTGCCAAACCAGGCCGAAGCGACTGCTCAGACGACGGTTCTCGTTGGGTTCGCCGTTGTACAGCGCAATGCTCTCCGCATTTTCGCGGACCCGCACCATGGAGAAACGCAAGTCGGCTTCGAAACGTTGCTGGTTGTTGTTGAGGCTGATCAAGCGACGACCGATCACATGCGTCAGCCAGCTGCCGACGGCGGCGTAAACCAGTGCGCACCAGAACATGTAGCCGGGGATCGTGAAGCCAAACACTTCGATGCTGCCCGACACGCCCCACAAAATGATCGAAAACGACACCAGGCTGACGATGTTCCGTATCAGCCCAAGGCCCAGGCCCAAGGTGTTGGTGGTGAACTTATTGAGGTCTTCGGAAATCCGCTGGTCCGGGTTATCGGTGTAACCGCCCTGCTCCAGCTGATAGTAATTCTTGCTGCCTAGCCAGCGGGCGAAGTGCTTTTCGGTGAGCCAGGCTCGCCAGCGAATGGTCAGCATCTGAGTCAGATAAAGCCGATACACCRCGCCAAGAATCGCCACGGCGGCGATGCCGCAGAAATACAGAATCAGCTGCCAGAAGGCTGCTTCGTCCTTCTTTTGCAGGGCGTTATAGAAGTCTTTGTACCAACTGTTGATCCACACCGAAATCGCCACGCTGAACAATGACAGCGCAATCACAGCGATCAACAGCGTCCAGGCCTTGCCCTTCTCTTCGCTGCGCCAGTAAGGCGTGGTCATCGCCCACACTTTGCGAAAAAACTGCCCGCGCACAGCATCGTTGACCGCGGAATATTCAGCGTTCTGATTCATGGATAAGGCTCGATAAAGAAAAGAACACACACGAACCGATCATAGATGATCGGCTCGTGTGATCGCGAGAGCTGGCGATAACCGTTCAGCGCTCGTTCAGCGACGGACCGGACGCTTCTGCAGTTTGCGCTGCAGCGTGCGGCGGTGCATGCCCAGGGCACGGGCGGTGGCGGAGATGTTGCCTTCGTGCTCGGTCAGGACGCGCTGGATGTGCTCCCACTGGAGACGGTCCACGGACATCGGGTTTTCCGGCACCAGGCTGTCGAGGTCGGCGTGCTCGGAGAGCAGCGCGGCCAGCACGTCATCGGCATCCGCCGGTTTGCACAGGTAATTGCAGGCGCCGCGCTTGATTGCCTCGACGGCGGTGGCAATGCTCGAGTAACCGGTGAGGATCACCACGCGCATGTCCGGGTCGAGTTCGAGCAGCTTGGGCAGCAACACCAGGCCTGAATCGCCGTCCATTTTCAGGTCCAGCGCGGCGTAATCAGGGATATCGGCCTGGGCGATGGTCAGGCCCTCTTCGGCGGAACCTGCGGTGCTGACGCGAAAACCACGGCGGGCCATGGCGCGGGCCATCACGCGGGTGAAGGTTGCATCGTCGTCTACCAGCAGCAAATGCGGCAGTTCTTCGCCTTCAACTTGGATCTCGTCACTCATGTTCGTCTCCTCGGGCGACACGGGGCAGGCGCAGCTCGGTGAGCGTGCCGCCTTCCTCATGACTGTAGAGTTTCACTGAGCCGCCGGCGCGTGTCACGCTGGCCTTGCTCAAAAACAGGCCCAGGCCGAAACCTTTGCCCTTGGTGGTAAAAAACGGTTTGCCGATCTGCTCGGCGATAGCCAGCGGTACACCGGCACCATGGTCGCGAATGCTGATGGTCAAGTCTTCGACGGTCCAGTCCAGGGTCACTTGCAAGCCTTCAGGGCAGGCATCGGCGGCGTTGTTCAGCAGGTTCAACAGCGCTTGAGTCAAATCCGGCGGCGGCGCCATGCGCGGCACCGTGCCCTGGCCCAGACGCTGGAAGCGATAACTGGCCTCAGGACGCATCAGGTGCCAGCGGTTGAGCGCTTCGTCGAGCCAGTCGGTGACATCCTGCATCTCCACCGCCATACGACGGTTGGCCTCGGCGGCGCGCACCAGTTGCTGCAAGGTTTCCTTGCACAACTTGACCTGATCCTGCAAAACCTTCAAATCGTCCTGCAACATCGGGTCGGGGTGATCCTGCTGCATCTCTTTGAGCAACACGCTCATGGTCGCCAGCGGCGTGCCCAGTTCATGGGCGGCACCGGCAGCCTGAGTCGCGACGGCCAGCAATTGCTGATCGCGCAGGCCTTCCTCGCGACGGATCGCACGCAGCTCTTCCTGCCGACGCAGCTCTTCAGCCATGCGTGCAGCAAAGAAGGTGATGACGGCGGCGGCCAAGGCAAAACTCAACCACATGCCGTAGATCTGCAGGTTTTCCCGGGCGATGGGGAAGGTTTCCAGCGGGTAGAACCGCGCCAGCAGCAACGTATACAGCGCCAGGGCGATACCCGACAGAATCACCGAATAGCGCCACGGCAGCGTCACGGCGGCGATGGTCAGCGGCACCAGGTAATAAGAGACGAACGGGTTGGTCGAACCACCGGAAAAATACAACAAGGCGCTGTGGATAAACAGGTCGCAGGCCAGTTGCAGGGCGTATTCAAGCTCGGTAACCGGCCACGAAGTGCGCAGGCGCACGGCGGTGAACACACACAACAGCGTCGAACAGCCCAGGGTCATCGCCAGCGGCACCCACGGCAACGGCAGCAGCTGGAGCCAGTAGGCCAGGCCTACGGAGCCGGCCTGGGCGGCGAGCACCAGAATCCGGATGAAAGTCAGCCGCCAGAGGTTCTGGCGAGTGGCGGAAGTCAATTGTACGGGGGCGAGCATGAGCTCTCCTGATGAGCGCTCCAGGCGGATCGCACGGAGTATAACCAAGCCGCGGGCCTGAGAGGCGAAAGTGCGGCAAACGACCACAGTTGCGGCTCATGGATTTATAAGTGAATGCTTCGCCGATGAGCCCCTGTGGCGAGGGAGCTTGCTCACGTCGGCCTGCGAAGCGGACCCCAACCATTCAACCGGGTGAAACTGGCAAACCACGCATACCGACTTTGCGACTGCTTCGCAGCCGAGCGGGAGCAAGCTCCCTCGCCACAAAAGCCCGGCACCGGTTGAGACTGTATAGAAGTTGTAACTGTGCGAAACGGACCATTGAAGCTAGAGTCTGATGGTTTCACGCAGGTTCGGACCCTAACCCCTGCGCATCGTCCAAGGAGCTTTTCATGCACACATTGCGCCGCAGCGCCGCCCTTCTTGCCCTAAGCGTTGGCACCGCCGCCAGCCTCCCGGCCCTGGCCGTCGACGAGTTGCATTACAACCAGATCTCCCTGCGCGCCGAAGTCAGCCAGGAAGTGGCCCGCGACCTGATGATCGTGACCCTCTACACCGAAGAACAAAACACCGACCCGGCCAAACTCGCCGCCGACGTCAGCACTACC
This sequence comes from Pseudomonas sp. 05N433, assembly GCF_056396925.1. Classification (NCBI taxonomy): domain Bacteria; kingdom Pseudomonadati; phylum Pseudomonadota; class Gammaproteobacteria; order Pseudomonadales; family Pseudomonadaceae; genus Pseudomonas; species Pseudomonas sp. 05N433. The sequence goes on from NZ_JBFTML010000007.1 coordinate 119,988, forward strand.
ATGAACAAGGCGCTGGCCCAGGCCAAACAGGTCAAGGACATCACCCTGCGCCAAGGCAGCCGCAACAGCTACCCGATCTACGACACCAAAGGCCAGAAAATCACCGGCTGGCGCGAACGCGCCGAACTGCGCCTGGAAAGCTCGGACTTCGCCGCCCTGTCCAAACTCACCGGCGAATTGCTCACCGACCTGAAAATGGGCGGCATGGACTTCGCCATCGCAACGCCAACCCGCAAAGCCAGCGAAGACGCCCTGCTCAAAGAAGCTGTGACCGCCTTCAAGGCCCGCGCCCAACTGGCCACCGACGCCCTGGGCGGCAAGAGCTACAAAATCGTCAACCTGAACCTCAACAGCAACGGCTATCCACAACCGTACATGCGCGGGCCGATGATGATGAAAGCCGCCGGCATGGATTCGGCACCGGTGACGCCAGAAGTTGAAGCCGGCACCAGCCAGGTCAGCATGACAGCGGATGGGGCGATTGAAGTGTTGATGCCTTGATGCGATAACCCGGACACGAAAACGGCAGGGCGGTGTACACGCGAGTAAACAGGCCGCCTCAGCTGCTTTTGATTTTGCATTTGCGAAAGCCCAGGAGCTAAGAGAAACTCCCTGCCTTTCCAGACTCGATAAGGACGCGAGCATTGAAGTTTGAAAGGGATCAGTTTTCCGGCAACCATGGAATTGTCTTCAACGTATCGCGCTTCACCCTGTCAGCCGGTGAACGGGGTAGCCTCAGAACACTGCATTTTGGTGAAGCGAAAGCCGCCCACTATGAAGTGAGCAATCTGGTGGTAGAGCTCTATGACAAAATGCTCGCCAAGGATTTGCCTTGCCAAATGATGGTCGGGATCTCCAAACCCCTGACCCGGCAACAGGGGGATTTACTCAATGCTCAACGAACAAGTATCGCCAACCTCACCAGTGGTGTTTTCGGGGCAGCGGCAGGTAAATTCATGCCCGGTGCGGCCATCCCGGTGGGATGGGCAGTCCGCGAGTTCACGCTGAGCAAATTGCCGACTTATCACGCCGGCGATGTCATCGTCAGCCTGGATGCACAGGTCAGCGGTGGCATAGGCCCTCAGCACTCAGGATCGTCCATGATCATCAAGACTCAAGGCGGGTGAGATCATGAACGAATATGGCCTGTACGCCGTGGCTTATGCAGTATTCCTGCTGTTGTTCTTCTATCTGAAATCCTATGGCCTCAGAAAATGGCTGGGCATCACCCTGTTCGCTCTGGGGTTTTCGAGTATTTTTATGCTGCCGCCTTTCATCGCCGGCTTCGATCTGGGCATCGTTTCAACCAATGCTATCGCCCTCGGGGCTGCGCTGTTTTTTAGTCGGGCCCGGTATACGGCGTGAGCCACGCGCTCATTCAAGCAACGTGAAACGGATTAACTTCACCCACAACGCCCGCCTGACACCGCTTTGCGTAGGAGCTGCCGAAGGCTGCGATCTTTTGACGTTGATTTTCAAGATCAAAAGATCACAGCCTTCGGCAGCTCCTACAGTCCGCCATCAACGCAAAGACCGGCAGACTATGCCCGGATAG